>JASFGM010000061.1:0-9129 GCA_050123755.1 Desulfobacterales bacterium | reverse complement strand
GCAAAAGTCTTTATCTAGCAGGCAATACAACTCAGTTCGCTTCGCCCATCATTGGCGTCATGGAGAGCGGAAATAATGGCGTGATGGGTTTAGCGGATTAAAGATAAATTAAATATGAAGCAGAAAATTGAAAATCTAGTCCTTAATGCGGTCAGGAGTGCTCATCAGGAAGGGGATCTGCCGTCAGCCGACATGGTTGAGGCCGAGGTCGAAGCGCCCAAAGCTGACTCCCATGGTGACTTTTCCACCAATATCGCTATGGTGATGGCATCTGCTCAAAAAATGCCGCCGCGCAAAATAGCCGAAGTCATCACCCGTCATATTCAGGATCGGGAAGGAATACTTGAAAAAACCGAAATAGCGGGTCCGGGCTTTATTAATTTTTTTCTAAAAACATCCGCCTGGCATCCGGTGCTGCAACAGATTCACGCGGCGGATACCCGCTATGGGGCAACGGACATCGGTAAAGGACAAAAATTCCAGGTCGAATTTGTCAGCTCCAACCCCACCGGCCCGCTGCATGTCGGTCATGGCCGCGGGGCCGCAGTGGGGGATGCGGTCGCTAATATTTTGGCCTTTTGCGGTTATGATGTTGCCAAAGAATATTACATAAATGATTCCGGCCGGCAAATCCTTACCCTGGGACGATCCGTTTATTTGCGATACAAAGAGATGTTCGGCCAAAAAGTGAAATTTCCCGAAGAATGCTACCAGGGGGATTATATACGGGATCTGGCGGCCGAAATTAAAATGGAACAAGGCAATGCACTTTTAGGCCAGCCGCAAGAAGATGCCCTGATGACATGTGCGCGCTTTGCAGCCGCAAAAATATTGGCCGGCATTCGGGAAGATTTGAAAACGTTTGGCATTGAGTTTGATCGCTGGTTCAGCGAACAGAGCTTATATGATTCCGGCCGCGTGGATCAGATTCTTGATAATTTTCGCAACCAGGGAATTATTTACGAAAAAGACGGAGCCTTGTGGTTTAAAACCAGTGATTTCGGTGATGAAAAGGATCGGGTGGTGGTAAAGCATAATGGGGAAACAACCTATTTTGCATCCGACATCGCCTATCACCAGGACAAGTATGATCGCGGGTTTGAAAGGGTGGTTGATGTATGGGGGGCGGATCATCATGGCTATATCCCCAGAATGAAAGCAGCGGTCGAAGCCTGCGGGCATCGGCGTGACCAGTTTGATGTCATTTTGGTGCAGCTGGTGAACTTGCTCAGGGCCGGTGAACCGGTTGCCATGTCGACCCGCGCCGGCAAATTTGAAACCTTAAGAGATGTTATTGATGATGTAGGCCGGGATGCCGCCCGCTTTATATTTCTGACGCGTCACTATGAAAGTGCCCTTGATTTTGATCTGGAAGTCGCCAAGCAAAAGAGCAATGATAACCCGGTTTATTATGTTCAATACGTGCACGCCCGCATCTCGAGCATCGTGCGCAAAGGCAAGGAGCGGGGAACGGCCGATGTTTCCTGGGATGATCAGGCCGTTGCGCGATTAGAGGCGCCCGAAGAAATCGATCTGATCAAAAACCTGGCCCGTTACCCCGATGTTCTGGCAGGCAGCGCTAAAAACATGGAGCCCCACCGCGTTACGTATTATCTGATGGACCTTGCATCCGCCTTCCATACCTACTACAATAAGCACCGTGTTTTAAGCGATGATTCGCAATTGCAATGCGGCAGACTCAATCTAGTTTTGGCGGTTCAAAAAGTCATTCGCAACGGCCTGACATTGTTGGGTGTCTCGGCCCCGGATAAAATGTAAAACCGGCCGCTAAATGTCCATCTTTTTCGCGGCAAGATGCCGCTCCCACCGCTTGCTTATTGATGCATTGGGGGAGTGGCTTCCCAGCCACGAGATATACGCTATAAAATTCGCCAATGAGAAAAAAGAATAAACGCAAAGAACCGGAATTTAAGAAACCCTTTATTGTCCTGACACGCCGAAAGATTGCCGGTTGGGTCTTTGTCATTTTTTTTCTATGCGCCTGGATGTTTGTTCTCGGCATCCTGGTCGGTAGAGGCACGGCTCCGGTTAAATTTGATATTGCCGCAATTGAAAAAAAAATAGCGGCGTCAAAAAAAGATGATCGCGGCCAGCCGGAAAAAATGCCGGCCCACAAGGATTCTGCTACCCTCAAAGATAAAACAAAACTCGAATTTTATGAAGCCTTGAAGGAAAACTCGGAAGATACAAAAATTCCGGCGCTGCAGCAGCCGAAGATTATCGAACAAAAGATCGAAAAGCCGGCCCCCAAAGCCGTTTCCCCTAAACCTCAAGAGACGACTCCTCAAAAGCCAACATCAGAAAAAGCGGTTTCCCAAAAAGCAGGGGCGCAAAAATCCCAACCGGTTAAAACTTCTCAAAAGGATGCGCCCACAAAGCAAAAGGTTGCTCCCGTTAGGAAAACCTCCACCACAGGGCCCATATATACCATTCAGGCAGCCTCTGTTAAAAACGCAAAGGACGCGGATCGATTGATCGAGAAACTAAAAAAAAGCGGCTACCCGGCATACCGGGCGATCGGTAAAGTTCAGGGGAAAGGGATCTGGTTCCGGGTCAGGATCGGTGAGTATGAAAGCAAATCAGAAGCCCTGGGCGTAATAAAAAAGTTAAAAAAAGAGGGTCTCGAACCCATTCTGGTAATGAAGTGACCGATAACTTACAGCCTACAACGGACACCGAAGGACATGAAAATAACCAAAGAAGAAGTTTTATACGTTGCCCACCTTGCGCGCCTGGATCTGGATGAGGAATCCATTGAGAAGTTCGCCGGGCAAATTGACGAAATCCTGGGATACATTGAGAAATTAAACCGGGTCGATACCCAGAACATTAGACCAACTTCGCATGCTATTTTTTTGACCAATGCGTTTCGCGAAGATAAGGAACGCGAGCATATCGGACGCGAGCTGGCCCTGGCCAATGCACCTGAACAGGAAGATGGGTGCTTTATCGTTCCTAAAGTCGTCGGGTGATACATTTGAAAAAAAGTTTTAGGAAATAATAAGGAAATTTAACCGTGAAATTGCATGAACTGACAATAGGAGCGGCTCACCGGTTATTGGAAACCAAAGAAATATCATCGGTGGAGTTAACCCGCGCGGTTTTGGATCGCATCAACACGGTGGAAGGCAAAGTTGATGCATTTATTACGATCTCGGAACAAACGGCAATCGAACAGGCGAAAGCAGCGGATCAAAAGATAGCCGGCGGCCATTGTGAGCCGCTGACCGGAATCCCGCTTGCGGTTAAAGATGTTATCTGCACCGAGGGGATCCGAACAACATGTGCTTCTAAAATACTTGAGAATTTTATCCCCCCATACAGTGCGACGGTTGTTGAGAAGCTAAAGCGCAAAGGAGCCGTGATTTTAGGGAAGACGAACATGGATGAATTTGCAATGGGCTCATCCAATGAAAACTCCGGGATTAAGAATACACGCAATCCCTGGGATTTAAGTTGTGTCCCCGGCGGATCCAGCGGGGGCTCTGCGGCGGCTGTTGCCGCCGATATGTGTCTGGGGGCTTTAGGCTCGGATACGGGGGGCTCCATTCGCCAGCCGGCGTCATATTGCAGCGCGGTGGGAATGAAGCCGACTTACGGGCGGGTATCGCGATTTGGTCTTGTGGCCTTTGCCTCGTCTCTGGATCAGATTGGCCCGCTGACAAAGAATGTGTCTGATTGTGCCATCATGCTGAACACCATTGCCGGTTATGATGCTGCAGATTCCACTTCCGTTCCCGAAGATGTGCCCGATTTTACAACCGCCCTACAGAAAGGCTTAAAAGGCGTCCGGGTGGGCATCCCCAGAGAATACGCCGCCACCGAAGGAATGGATCCCGAAGTTTCAAAGGCAATCCATAATGCGGTGCAGATCTTTGAGGATATGGGCGTTGAAAAGATTGACGTCTCATTGCCGCACACCGAGTACGCTGTTGCTGTTTACTATGTAATTGCACCCTCAGAGGCAAGCTCAAATCTGGCGCGCTACGACGGTGTCAAATACGGCCTGCGCGATAAAGATCAAAACGACATGATCAACATGTATCGCAGCACGCGCTCAAATGGGTTCGGTCCCGAAGTTCAGCGGCGCATCATTATCGGGACTTACTGTCTTTCAGCCGGGTATTACGATGCCTATTACGGCAAAGCCTCCCAGGTGAGAACGCTCATTACCGACGATTTTCATAAGGCTTTCGAAACCTGTGATTTGATATTATCTCCGGTGGCGCCGACGCCCGCATTTAAAATCGGTGAGAAAGTCGATGACCCGCTGACGATGTATTTAACCGACATCTTCACCCTATCAGCCAACCTGGCCGGGATTCCGGGCATGTCGATACCCTGTGGATTTTCTAAAAAAGGCCGTCCGATTGGACTGCAATTAATGGGCAAACATTTTAACGAGATAATGCTTTTAAAAGCCGCCTATAATTTTGAACAGGCCACGAATTTTCATAAAAAAAGGCCCAGTTTATAGCTTAGTGCTATAAACTGGGCCTTTTTGTCAGTTGTCAGTCGTTAGTCGTTCGTTGCTTTATTTCTGCCAAGCGTGTTAGTTGGTCTTGCGCTTAAACAGGGCGGATAAAAGCGTTTAACAACGGACAACGGGGAAATGGCAACTGACAAAACCGATTCGTGCGAGATTTAGAAAAAGCCGGCAACAAGGAGCCAGCAGCCAGCGGCCAGCGACAAGCAGCCAGTGACCGGAAGCCGGCACAACGAACAACAAACAACCAACAACTGCCAGAGGGGTACCCTCCATGACCACAGTGCAGCCGCAAGGTGAAGATTTAAGAAAAGCCGTCAAATGGATTTCCGCAGAGCGCCGTTACAATCCCGGGCAAAAGCTTCCGAAGCTGATTGAAAAGGCATGCTTGAAATTCGACCTATCGCCGATGGATGCCGAATATCTTTTAAATTTTTTGAAACAGAAAAAGAAATAAAAGTTCGCGGCTGGAAGCCGCTCCCACTGACATTGTCATCTTTTATAAAGTGGGAGACGCTTGTGGGAGTGGCCTCCGGCCACGATTAATCAAAGAAGTATTTCAAGCCTAAGAGTAGGATCATAACATGGCCAAAATTCGCGTACTGCCGGAAAACCTATCCAACAAGATCGCAGCCGGCGAGGTTGTCGAGCGGCCGGCTTCGGTGGTCAAGGAACTGGTTGAAAATGCACTGGATGCCGGGGCCACCCGTGTGATCATAGAAGTGGAAAAAGGCGGTCAGTCCCTGATTCAGGTGTCCGACAACGGTGTCGGTATGCGACGTGATGATGCGCTTTTAGCCATCGAGCGTTACGCTACCAGTAAAATTTCCACGGATGACGATCTGTTTGCCATCCGCACCTTGGGATTCCGGGGCGAAGCTCTGCCCAGTATTGCCGCGGTCTCTCGCTTTGCGTTGGTAACCCGCGATAAGACCGCAGATGCCGGCACCCAAATCAGCGTTGACGGCGGAAAAATTAAAAATGTTTCTGAGATCGGGGCTCCGCAAGGGACGATGATTACCGTCAAAGAGCTGTTCTTTAATACACCGGCAAGAAGGAAATTTCTAAAAACGGTCGGCACCGAAATGAGCCATATTGCCGATATCGTTGCCAGAATGTCCCTGGGTCATCCGCAGGTTCAGTTTCGGCTGATCCACAACGATAAAGTTGTTAAGAGTTGGCCCTTCGTATCTCAACATCTTGACCGGGTTGTGGATGTGCTGGGTAAAGATTTAAGGCCGGATCTTCATCCGGTCGAATTTAACCGCAGCGCAGTTTCGATTTTAGGCTGGATCAGTTCTCCAAAAGTGACCCGGCGGACATCCAGAGGACTTTATATTTACGTAAACGGCCGATTTGTCCGCGACCGCAGCATTCAGCACGGCGTATTTCAGGGGTATGCCCAGCGCCTGGTTAAAGGGCAATTTCCGATCGCCGTTGTTTTTATCAAGGTTCCTTTCGATCAGGTGGATGTCAACGTTCATCCGACCAAAAATGAAATTCGATTTGTGAACCCCCACCAGGTGCATGAAGCTGTAAAAAGCGCCATCGCACAGACGCTTTATGAAACCGATAGAATTGATTGGCGTCCGCAAAACGGGATCCAAAGCCGGGCACCTCAAAAACCGTCACAGGTTGTTGAGTCGATTTCACCCTTTACGCCGGCAGGAAAAGAGGCGGGTAAAGATGATTTCGGATTTCGGCCTGCGACGCGCTCAGCCGAATCGATTTCGGATTTCGGAATTAAAAACAGAGAACCGCAGGCAACAGACGGCTCACAGAGACAACAGCAACGGATGTTTGCAAGCAAGGGCTTTAGCGCTTTAAGGGTCGTGGGCCAACTGCACAACCTCTATATCGTTTGTGAATCCGATGGGGGTCTGGTGCTCATCGATCAGCATGCGGCCCACGAGCGCATTTTGTTTGAACAACTCAAACACCGCGGCAACGGTCGTCCATCGGCCGCCCAGAAGCTTCTGGTTCCTGAAACCCTTGAGTTCAATTTCAGAGAAGCACAAATTTTAGAACAAATGCTTTCTGATTTGAAGAATCTGGGATTGGATATCGAGCCGTTCGGGAAAAATACCTTTATTATAAAAGCCGTACCGGCCCTGCTATCCGGGCGGGATCTTCGACCCGTGATTTATGAAATCGTGGAAAAAACCGCGGCGGTCGGTTATTCGCCGGGTCTGGAAAATACCCTGGATCAGTGTCGGATCGTGATGGCCTGCCATGGTGCCATGCGGGCCAACCAACAGCTCAGCGACGAACAGATCAGGCAACTGCTCCATCAACTGGATGAATGCGAAAACCCCTCCCATTGCCCCCACGGCCGGCCGAGCTGGATCCGATGGGACCTGAACACCCTGGAGAAGTTGTTTAAGCGGATGCCATGACGAATGCTGCCCATCAGGCCTACATCAGCATACTGGCGCATTTTTTTGAACGCGTCGATTCTCAAACGCTTTTCGATTCGACCGATTCGGCCTATTTCCGGCGGTTGCGGGATGACATTTGCGATGCCCTGATCCAGCTTCTGGTGTGGCAACGCTCTTTTCTGGAAGCTGAAAGGGGGCTTGACTGGCCCTATGCGGGTTTCCGGAAACGGATTTCTTTTTTCGAAAAACCGGCCCGGGCGCATACCGATCCCTTTATCCAAAAGCAGGCCGGCCTGTTTCTGGCACGCTTGCCCTTCCCCCGGCAGTGGCGATGGCTGGCGCGGGCCCAAAATAATTTTGGAGCCGACCCTGAAATCAAAGCGTTTTTGAAGCTTGAAGCCCAGCGGATCGAGGAGAAGCTTAACAAAAAGAAACAAAAGCAATACATGCTGCGCCATTTTTGCCAGATCCTCAAAAAGCCCCGCCTGCCTGAAGAAAAAGGGATCTTGCGAATTTTTTCACTGCCGTATCTGTTTGTCGATCCTGAGCTCCTCAAGGCGCTCAACCGTCTTTATTTCCTTTATGTAGAACCGCCCTGGGGTGTTGTTTTCCGTCATGCCTGGCTGCGGCCCTTTTCGACCTTAACAGATCCAACGCTTTTCGGATTGAATTGTGAAGAAGATGCCGCATTTATGCGCAGTCAGCCCGGAATTCTAACCACCGCGCTGGCCCATGCTGATTTTCTGCAAGATGACAAAACCCTGGATTTTGAGCAAAAGAAACGCTTTGATCTTATTTTCAACGCGACCTTTGACGATATGCCGCGCAAACGACACGCCTACATGCTGGAATTACTGCAGCATCCGCTTTTAGGTCAAACAACGGCGCTTTTCATCGGGCGCGGTGATGCGCGCAACGTCGCTGCCTTCAAGCGCCAAATTGAGGCGGCCGGATTATCGTCACGCGTGACCGTAAAGGACAACCTGCTGCGCCAGGATGTGCCCGCGCATCTGGCTCAATGCAAAATCGGCGTGCAAATCTCCTTGCACGAAAATGGCTGCCGCAGCATCTATGAAATTTTGCGGTCCAATCTTCCCTGTGTTATTTCCACCTCCATGGCAGGCGTTAATCCGGCCATCATTAACACGCAGACCGGCCTTGCCGCAGCGGACCGCGACCTTGCCCGGGCCATTTCAAAGGCGCTCGCGCAGCGCGAAAAATTTGCGCCGCGCGCCTGGTTTTTAGCCCATTCCGGCAGCGTTAATTCCAGCCGCAAGTTAAATGATCAGCTTAAAGCCATTTTTCTTGAGCGTGGATATTTGTGGCGGGAAGATATCGTGCCGCTGGCAAGCAGCGGTGCCAACCGGTATGCGGACAGCTCGCACTATGAGCGCTTTCGGCCGCAATTCAAAGCGCTGCTGAAAATTTTTCATCAGCAGGCTCATTTGCCGATGCCGCTTGATGTAGATTAAAAAGCAGCCGCTTTTTATTAAAAAGTGGCTGCTTTTTAAGGCGCTATTTTTTTAAACTCCAGACAACCATGTAGCTTTTAGGGTCGGCGATAGGGCCGGCGGAACTGGCCATCACCGCAAACACGAGTTCATCTGTTCCGTCGTTATCCAGATCACCGACGTCATAGTCGCTGATGTATCCGCTAAATTTACGTGTCTTCCATTTAACGCGAAGTCCGACATTATCCCAGACGAGGGCTTCAAAATACCCGTTGACATATTTTCGGTATCGATGGAAAAGCCCACGGCTAACATCTTGGTTTTTTACAACGATCACCTCATTTTTCTGGTCCTGGTCCAGATCGGTTACGAATATGCGCTGTTGGAGGTAAAGCCCTTTAGATGCGGTTGGGTCGGTTAATCGGCCTTCCTTCTTTTTCTCCTTCATTTCGGCCGGAGACAACAGGTAAACATTGCTGCCGCCGTATGTTTCGCTGCTGGTCCATGCTTCTTGACCGTCCTTATCCAATATGCTGAGGGTGTCGTTCGGTCTGAATGCAAGAACCGAATCCTGGCCTTCATTTAACACGTCTCCGTATGTGAAACCGTAGATTCTGACCCACTTCGGGAGGCTCTGTTTATCTGCGGTTACATAGCGGACGTTGTCCCATCCCAGCACGTATATCGGACCTGAAAAAGTATCATGGAATCCCCCTTTTTGCCCCAAAAGAATCGGCGGGCCCCTTTTGGATTCTTTGATCACCCGGTAATACCAGTTTTCATCTTTTGTCAG
>JASFGM010000060.1:0-9165 GCA_050123755.1 Desulfobacterales bacterium | reverse complement strand
AAGATTGTGGAGCAATGTTCTGTCGTGCACCGGTCAGCCCAAGGAGATGGTATAGATCGATTGCGGAATTAAGAATACAAGTATGATAAATTTGTAAAAATTCGAATTCATTAAGTGTTTGGTGTTTCGTGTTTGGTGTTTGGTATCAAATAGATGATCCTATATCGGCATGTTAGATTACTAAACACTAAACACCAAATACAAAACACACTTGCAAAAGGAGCTCATGATGCCTGATCTTAAAACCGAAGATATCGTTAAAAATGTAGGTTTTATTTCCACGCGGATTGCGGGTACGGATGGTGTGTCGCTTGAACTCGAAAAATGGGCCAACGTTTTTGAAAAGCTGGGACTGGCCTGTTTTTATTTTGCAGGCGAGTTGGACCGCCCCCCGGAACAATCCTACCTTGTCGAAGAAGCTCATTTTACCCATCCTGAAATAAAGGCGGTTTATAACAAATCTTTCGGCACTGTTACACGTGACCGCACTGTCTCCAAGAAAATTTATCACCTGGCCATAAAATTAAAAGACGATTTATACGACTTTGTCGATAAGTTTGGCATTGATCTTATTATTCCTGAAAACGCCTTGACCATTCCACTGAATATCCCCCTGGGGATCGCTTTAACCGAATTGATTGCAGAGACCAATATCCGCACGCTGGCCCATCATCATGACTTTTACTGGGAACGGGACCGGTTTATGGTCAACGCCGTGTCGGATTACTTAAATATGGCAT
The DNA here is from genome assembly GCA_050123755.1 of Desulfobacterales bacterium. GTDB lineage: Bacteria > Desulfobacterota > Desulfobacteria > Desulfobacterales > JAHEIW01 > JAHEIW01. The sequence continues at coordinate 8,425 of JASFGM010000060.1, read as the reverse complement.
TTCCACCGGTGTTGCCTGCAATCGAACATGTTGTGATCAACTCGGTTGCTGATGCCCAGTTGAGTTTACGGACCGGTATTTCATCTCATATCATCCCGAATGTCATGGATTTTGACAATCCGCCGCCGCCACCGGATGAATATACATTCGATGTAAGGCAGGCCCTGGGTGTAGAAAACGATGAACTCCTTGTTCTGCAACCGACGCGCGTGGTTCAACGCAAGGGAATCGAACACGCCATCGAATTGATTCACCGGCTGGGCCGCAAAGCCAAACTGGTTATCTCGCATGCCTCCGGTGATGAAGGCTATGACTATGAGCAGCGACTGAAAGAGTACTCCAAGCTGATGAATGTGAACACGATTTTTGTTTCCGACATCATCAACGAAGAAAGAGGCACCACACCGGAGGGCCGCAAAATTTACACTCTGGAAGACATTTACCCGTATGCGGATCTGGTCACCTATCCTTCTACTTTTGAGGGATTTGGCAACGCCTTTCTGGAGACGCTGTATTTTAAGAAACCCATCGTCGTAAACACCTATTCAATTTATCTCAAAGATATTCAGCCCAAGGGATTTAAGGTTATTGAAATTGATGGTTACGTGACCGATAAAGCGGTTGAGCAGACCAAACAGGTATTGGACAACCCGGAGTTTTGCCAAGAAATGGTCGATCACGATTATGCGTTAGCAAAAAAGTATTTTTCCTATACGGTTCTAGAACGTATACTCAGCCATTATATGATTGAACACAATTATATGGCTCCTCAATGCTAGCAAACGGAGGACAAAATGGAAGGATTAGAAAAAGTAAGCCATTTACTGGATAAAATATATGGGGAAAAAAGTGGTCAGCTTGCTTTGAGCCGAATTGAGGCATTAATTGAAAAGTATAAGGTTCAAAAAAGCAAAAAAGATAGCTACTTTTCCCAGGAAGATGTGGTGCTGATTACGTATGGAGACTCCTTGAAGAAAGATGGCGCGGCCCCCCTGGCGACGCTGCACGAATTTGCCAACCAATACCTTAAAGGCGCTATTGCCAATATTCACTTCCTGCCCTTTTTCCCCTATTCCTCGGATGACGGTTTTTCGGTCATGGACTTTTTTGAGATCGATCCCGATCTGGGCACATGGAAAGAAGTCGCCTCCATCGGCCGCGACTTTGAGCTGATGTTCGACTATGTCGTCAACCATTTTTCATCAAAGGGTCAATGGTTCCAGAATTATCTGGAGGGTAAAGACGGATTTAGCGAATTTGCCATGGAAGTCGATCCCGCGACCGATCTGTCGATGGTTACCCGGCCCAGATCCTTACCGCTTTTATCGGAGTACAAAAAAAAGGATGGTCAAACGGTTCATCTGTGGACTACGTTCAGTGCCGATCAAATCGATTTTAATTTTAAAAACCTGGATGTGCTCGAAAAAATGATCGATGTCCTGCTGTTTTATGCCGATCAGGGCGCGACTATTTTAAGGCTGGATGCCATCGCCTATTTATGGAAGGAGATCGGCACCAACTGCATTCACCTGTCTCAAACCCACGATATGGTAAGACTGTTCCGGGCTGTCTTGGATCTGGTAGCCCCGGATGTCATCATTCTAACCGAAACCAATGTCCCGCATGATGAAAACATCAGTTATTTTGGTGATGGTCGTGATGAAGCCCAGATGGTTTATAATTTTACGCTGCCGCCGTTGTTGTTTTATTCATTTGTAAAGGAAGATGCCAGCGTTCTATCCAACTGGGCCAAAGGACTCTATCTGGAATCTGAACACAACACGTTTTTTAATTTCACGGCATCCCATGACGGCATCGGAGTCCGCCCGCTGGAGGGTATCCTGGACCCTGAAGAACTGGAGGGGCTGATCGAAATCGTAGAAGCCAATAACGGACAGGTTTCTTACAAGCAAAATCCCGACGGCTCTGAAAGCCCCTACGAGTTAAACATCACCTATGTGGATGCCATTCTGGCGGACACATCTTCGACCCGGGCAGAAAAATTTCTGGCCTCCCAATCGATTCAATATGCGCTGCCGGGCGTACCGGCCACTTATATTCACAGCCTGCTGGGCTCGCGCAACTGGGCGGAGGGGGTAAAGCAAACCGGCAGGGCCCGGACCATCAACCGTGAAAAACTGCAGATTGAAAATCTAATTTCGGAATTAAATGATCCTGAATCCTTTCGCTCGCGGGTCTTTTTCCCGTATCTGAATTTAATTAAAACGCGCAAAAAACAAAGCGCATTTCACCCCAATGCCGGATTCGAAATTATGCAAATCGATCCGAAAGTTTTCGGGATTAAACGATCCGGCAAAGACCAGACGATTTATGCGATCACCAATATTTCGTCTCAAACGATTTCCGTTTCTCTTTCGGGAACAGCAGCAACCGATCAAACTACCGATTTAATTACCGGCGAAACGGTGAATACAGCGGCATTTAATCTGAATCCCTATCAGTATGTGTGGCTTGAAGAAAAAGGCTAACTTCTATCGACAAGTTGAGGTGATATCTATGGCTACAAACACATGGGTTGCAAAAGCAAACGACGGGTTCAATACCCTGGATGTTTCTGAAAAATATATCAACTCCGCCCTGAAATGGCTGGAGGTCTGGTTAAACGATGAAGCATTTAGCGATTATGTCTCCCAGATTCAATATTTAATCGATAACGCCCAGTGGAATTTTTTGTTGGATTCTTTTTATCAGATCATCCCTTTCGGCACCGGCGGCCGCAGAGGCCTGGTCGGTATCGGGCCCAACCGGATTAATCCCTGGACCATCCAGGCATCCGCCCAGGGCCATTCCCAGTATTTGGCCAAAGCGTTCGGGGAGGCAGCCAAACAGCGGGGCGTTGTTCTTACCTACGATGTTCGCAAATATACCCAAAAAGGCATTTATGATGATTCCCGGCCCAATCCCGTCATGGATTTAGACGGCAAGCAACTGGCGGTAGCCGCTGCGGAGGTCTATGCAGCCAATCATATCAAAGTCTATATGTATGATACGGTCAGAAGCACACCGCAGCTATCTTTCACCATCCGCCATCTCAACGCCGCATCAGGAGATATGTTCAGCGCCAGCCACAATCTGCCGACTGATAACGGTAAAAAGGTCTATGATCAATACGGCGGTCAGCTGATTCCGCCCGATGATCAACACCTGGTTGATGAGGTCACCCGAAATGTCAAAGAGATAAAAACAATGGATTTCGATAAAGCCCGGGCACAGGGACGTATCGAGTTTATCGGGGAAGATGTTGATGAAGCTTATTACAAAGCCGTATGCCCGGTATCGCTTTCCGGGGAACGCAAATTGAAGATTGTCTATTCTCCCTTGCATGGAACAGGCCTGACATCGGTCTATCCGGTATTTAAAAAATTGGGTTTTGACGTCACCCTGGACCCGGCAACGTCGAATTTAAGCGGCGCGTTTGAAAATGTGACCTTCAACATCCCCAATCCGGAAGTCGTCGAATCTTTCGACCATTCCCTGCCGTTTGCCAAAGAGGTGGATGCGGATATTTTAATCAGCACCGATCCGGATGCGGACCGCATCGGCGTGATGCTGAAACACAACGGCTCCTGGAAGTTTTTAAGCGGTAATGAAATCGGAATCATCCTGACCCATTACGCCATTTCAAAATATAGATCCAAGGGCCGGCTGAGCCCGGACAATGTCATCATCAAAACCGATGTCACCACGTCATTGATTCAAAAAATCGCCGATGAAAATGGCGTCCAATGCATCGGCGACCTGCTCGTCGGGTTCAAATATATCGGCGCTCTGATGAATAAAATCGAAAGTGAAAATAAGATCGACCACTTTATTCTCGGTACCGAAGAGAGCCACGGGTATCTGATGGGCAATTATGCCCGCGACAAAGACGCCGCCTGTGCGGCGGTGTGGATATGCGAACATGCAGCTGAACTCAAAAAGAATAAAAAAACCCTATTAGATGATCTGGCCGAAATTTATGCCAGGTATGGCTATTGTCATAATTATTTAACCGAAATCAGGCTGTTGGGCGCCAAAGGCATGGAGCAAATTTTGCACATCATGAATCATCTGCGCGATACGAAGATTGATTCCTTCGGTGAATTCAGCGTCCGGGAAAAAATCGATCGCAGGGACGGCGACCCTCAACCGCATCTGTCGCGCACCGATTCGTCTGCGCGCAATATGCTGATCTATCATATGGATAATCGCCCGGACATAACCGCCATGCGCGTAACCGTGCGCCCTTCCGGCACCGAACCGAAGATTAAAATGTATTTCGAGGTGTTCGGCAACGCATTTAAACTGGAACATATTGATGCCGAAAAGAAGAAAGTCATCAACATCCGCCAGGATCTGGAAAAAACTTTCATGCAATATTGCTATACGTTGCTCGACGTTGATTTTCCGGATAGAGGCTTTTTGCTGTTCTGGCAACTGCCGCTTGATGATAAATTAAAATATTTTGAAATTGAAGATGACATCACCCGTCTGAAACGCATTTCCGATAATGACGAACGCAAAAAAGAATTATTCAGACTGTTAGAATTTCTCGGCGCCAATCCAATCGAGAAAATAAACAAGGCGTTCCAGGAGAAGCACAAAAGGGGTATATTAGAATATTTGGAGTTGGGATAAGCTATAATTCGCGCATTAACCCGGCCAAGCATATGCTTATCAATTGCGGATTGCAGATTGCGGATTTAGAGATCAGAAATTTATGCACTATTTCAAACAATCCGCATTCCGAAATCCGAAATCCGAAATTATACCAAATTCTTTCTTTATAGCGACTTTTATCTTCAACAATCTATCCGCTTAGACTTAGCTGATAGGAGGAGACTGCATGCCCTTCCCTGCCAACAAAACTAAAATTGTATGCACCATCGGGCCGGCCTCGGATTCCCCAGAAGTTTTAGAAAAAATGATCCGTGCCGGCATGAACGTTGCGCGGCTTAATTTTTCGCACGGTGATTTCGCAAGCCACGGGGAGACCATCAAAAAAATTCGCGCCGCATCCAGGGCCACCGAAAGACGGGTTGCCATCATGGCCGATCTGCCAGGGCCCAAAATGCGCATCGGAGAACTTGAACAGGAACCCATCGAATTAAAAGCCGACGAATCGTTCACCCTGACAACCGAAGAGATGATGGGTGACGAAAAGCGCGTATCGGTTAGCTTCTCGCGCTTACCGAAAGCCGTCAAACCGGGCGACACGCTGTTTATAAATGATGGGATTATCCAGCTTGCAGTTGAAAATGTGAAGGGAAACGACGTCCACTGCAAAATTATTGTCGGCGGCATTCTCCGATCCCGCAAGGGGCTTAACCTGCCCGGCATCGATCTCGGCGTCGGCGCTTTTACCGACCGTGATCATGAATGCTTGAAATTTGCAACGCAAAACGGTGTGGATGCGGTCAGCCAGTCGTTTGTTGAAAACGCCAAAGACATCACCGCCGTCCGCAGAGCCGCCAAGGATCTCGGCCATGATCCTTTCATCATCGCTAAACTCGAGCGCATCACAGCACGCAATTACCTCGACGAAATCCTTGAAGCAGCCGACGGCATCATGATTGCGCGGGGGGATCTGGGTGTTGAAATTCCCATTGAAAAAATCGCCATTGCTCAAAAACTTATCATACAAAAAGCCAACCTGGCGGGCAAACCGGTGATTACCGCTACCCAGATGTTGGAGTCCATGGTGCATAACCGGCGGCCTACCCGGGCAGAGGCCACTGATGTGGCCAACGCCATATTGGACGGAACCGATTGTGTCATGCTCTCCGGCGAATCGGCCATGGGTGAATATCCGGTGGATGCAACCGCCATGCTGGTTAAAATTGCAGCGGCCATCGAACCCCACCGCAACATCAACCCCATCAAGGGCAAACTGACCTCCCGCCGTGAAAACGATGACGTAAAACTTGAAGATTTGATTGCCTTGAGTGTCGAAACCACGCTGGAGCGCATCACACCGCCGACGGTCATCGTGCCCACCCGCAGCGGGGCTACGGCAAGAAGTATTACGCGCTTCAGGCTGCCGGTGTGGATTACCGCCTTCAGCCGTTATGAAAAAACATGTCAGGATCTGCTGTTCTCCTATGGCGTCCTGCCAATCTGTGAGCCGGAGCACCCGGATGACTGGAAACCATGGGCGCGAAACTGGCTGCAAACCAGTGGGGAAGTGGGTAACCTGGTCATCCTGACCGAGGGACCGTCTAAAAAGCATCCGCACCGCAACAACCGCATGGAGATACTTGATCTGAGTCGAACATGAAAAAGCGTTTCGGACGCTTTTTGGTTAATTGGTTGAATTGGTTAGATTGGTTTTATTCGTTCGAACTGGAGGACAATATGAGCTCAAATATTGAAAAAATGCGAGAACACGCCTTAGCGATCTTTCAGGCGGGGTTACAGGCCGTGGACCCGGTGGAAGCGATCAAGCGTCACACCAGGTTGGAAAAAGATCTTCTTTTTATCGGTGAGCGGCAATTCAGCCTTAAGGATTATGATAGAATTCTGGTGGTTGGTGCCGGAAAGGCCGCCGCTCCCATGGCCAGAACTGTGGAAGATCTTCTGGGAGATCGCATTTCCGCCGGCGTGGTTGTCGTCAAGGATGAACACGGCTTACCATTGGAAAAAATAAAGGTCTGCGAGGCCAGTCATCCGGTTCCGGATAAACGTGGGGTAAAGGGTACGGAGGAAATCCTCTCCCTGGCAGAACAGGCGAATGAACGTGATTTAATCATTTGCCTGATTTCCGGAGGGGGATCTGCACTTTTGATTGCCCCGGTTCAGGAAATATCGCTTGAAGATAAGCAAAATGCCACCAAACTTTTATTGGCATGCGGTGCAACGATCCATGAGATTAACACCGTACGCAAACATCTTTCCCGGGCCAAGGGGGGTAGGCTTGCGCAGATGGCCAACCCCGCTGCCATTACCAGCCTGATCCTTTCAGATGTGGTCGGGGATGATTTGGACGTGATTGCATCCGGACCGACGGTTCCGGATTCCAGCACCTTTAAAGACGCCGAACAGATACTCAGGGGTTACGGCATCTGGGATCAGCTGGCAGCATCTGTCCGCAATCATATCGAGAAAGGATCTTCCGGCCAAATAGAGGATACGCCCAAATCAGATAACGCGGCTTTTCTAAAATGTTCCCAGGTGCTGGTGGGAAACAATCTGCAGGCATTGGAAGCGGCCGGCCAGGCAGCTGAAGGGCTTGGATATCGCCCTTTAATTCTTTCTTCCAAAGTTGAGGGCGAAGCCCGCGAGGTGGCCAAGTTTTATGCAGCCATCGCCAAGGAGATCCTCGAATCAGCGCATCCAATGGAGCCCCCTGTTTGTGTGCTTGCGGGAGGAGAAACGACCGTAACCCTTCAGGGAGACGGCCGCGGCGGCCGGAACCAGGAGTTCGCACTGGCTTCAGCTCTGGCGATCGAGGGATTAGACAACGCCATCGTGCTGAGCGGCGGCACCGACGGAACCGACGGCCCTACGGATGCAGCCGGCGCTATCGCCGACGGCACCACCGTGGCGCGCGCCCGCAAGCAACGTCTCAATCCCAAAGAGCACCTTCAACGCAACGATTCCTATAGCTTCTTCCAGGAACTTGACGATCTCGTAATGACAGGGCCCACGCGCACAAATGTGATGGACCTGTATATGCTGGTTGTGGGCAGGATTGAATAATTTCAGATTTCGGATTGTAGATTTCGGATTGGTTAAAAAAATGCACTTCATTATTAAATCCGAAATCGATAATTATGCGTCTGTCCGCTATTATTTCTGTTTCGAGCGGTCCAATCGGCCGGCGGCAGATTGATCCAGAAACCAGGTCACTTCTCCATGGGTGGGCTGTATGAGTTGCACGGGAAATCGGGCGGTCTTCGAGTTGCCTTCTAGAACCGCCTTAAGCGTATCCGCTTTTTCTTCTCCACAAACAAGAAAAAGGATGCTGTCGGCATTGTTGATTACGGAAACGGTAAGGGTAATCCGATAGGACTGAAATTTTTTGATCCAATTGGCAACCGCCAGACGTTCAGTTTCCTCAAGGGCAGAAGTGCCGGCAAATAAGGATGCGGTGTGACCGTCCGGGCCCATACCCAGCAGCACACAATCAAAACGGGGCATTTGCCCGGCATTGATTTTAAAAAAGCGGCGAATTTCCTGCTCATAGTCCGCAGCGGCTTTGTCGGCGTCAGAATCCTCAGCTCGTATGCGGTGGATGTTTATCGATGGGATTGGTACTTTAGACAGCAGCGCATTGTACGCCATGCGGTAGTTGCTGTCCGGATGATCCGGCGGGACATGGCGTTCATCACCCCAGAAAAAATGAACACGTTCCCAGGGAATCTGTTCTGGCAGCTTGGCATCATTGGCCAGCAGCGCATACAGGCGCCTGGGGGTGGAACCGCCG
>JASFGM010000059.1:0-9212 GCA_050123755.1 Desulfobacterales bacterium | reverse complement strand
TCCGTTGCGCCTTCAATAGAGGGAGACTATGAGCAGTTCGAATATATTATCCATTGTTACCTTTGTGTATGGATTGGCCGGGATTTTGTATATTTTTGCCTGGGTTTTCAAAAAACCGGGCAGCGGCAAGCTGGCAACCTGGGTGGCAGCACTCGGTTTGATTGGTAACACCGCCGGCATTTTAATGCGATGGGTGGATTCTTATCGTTTGGGCATCGGCCATGCGCCATTCTCTAATTTATACGAATCGCTCATCTTTTTTGCCTGGACAATCGTCCTGATCTACTTGTTCATCGAGCGTAGAGTTCGCAATCGTATTATCGGCGCATTTACAACCCCGATTGCGTGCCTGGCAATGGCTTATGCCTCATTGAAACCCGGTATTACCAGTGACATCCAGCCCCTCATTCCCGCACTAAAGAGCAACTGGTTGATCGCCCACGTGATTACCTGCTTTATCGGTTATGCGGCTTTTGCGATTGCTTTCGGCATCAGTGCCATGTATCTGATGAAGCAGGTGCAAGATGAGGAAAAGGTGATCTGGCTCGATTTTGTCAAACCGATAACATTATTCGTTATTATCGCGCTTTTCAGTCGTGTTCTTCTGGTAGGAAACTGGGCGTTTTCTGTAATGACGGCGCTTCCAATCTGTCTTGTTTTTTATGCCGCTGTATTTAGCGTTCGTCGAATGCCGACAGACATTAAAAACAGGTTACTGGAAAAGTTTCCGCAACCCCGCGTTCTGGATGAGCTCGGCTACCAAATGGTTTTGTTTGGATTCCTCTTTTTATCGGTAGGTATCATCACCGGTGCTGTCTGGGCCAATTCCGCCTGGGGACGTTACTGGGGATGGGACCCTAAAGAAACATGGTCGCTGATTACCTGGTTTATTTACGCCACCGTACTGCATGCAAGGATGATGCGCGGTTGGCGCGGACAGCGCATTGCCTATCTTTCGATGGTTGGGTTTGCAGCCATGTTATTTACTTATTTTGGTGTCAATTTGTTGCCCGGCCTGCACAGTTACGGGGCATTTAGCCAATGATTTTTCCTTGACAAAAACCAGATCGATAGGGTACACAACCGCAGGCTTAATGCCTGTATTTAGCCCCGGAGCATAAACATAATCTTCTGAAAATACTTGATTTTTTAGCAGCATCGGTTTTAATGCGGTGTCGGATTCTGCCAAAGCATATGAAATAAGGGCATCAGGCCATCCTAACGATATAATCTTTTATTCAACGGAGTTTCCATGAGTACTGATGAGAAAGCCAACAAGGTTTCAGCAGCAGCAGCGGATGCGCAACCGGTAACCCCCTCCTCGAAAACACCAGGGTCGGACAATGATACTGAAAATGGTGCCGGGATACCGATTGTTCTGTTTTTTGCGCTCGGATTAATTGCCAGCCTTATTGTCGGCTGGGTGATTTTTCCTCAAGTTCTCTACTCACAGAAAAGACAGCCCGTCGATTTCAACCATGCCCTGCACGCAGAGGAGGTTGATAATAGCTGTGAAAGCTGTCATTTTTTCAGGGAAGACGGGACGTTTTCCGGAGTCCCCAAACTGGCCCAGTGCATTGATTGTCATGAAGAGGTCAACGGTGAGGATCCTGAGGAAAAAAAATTCGTAAACGAATATGTTGCCAAGGAGCGTGAGGTTCCCTGGCTGATCTATTCCCGGCAGCCCCAAAACGTATTTTTTTCACATGTCGCCCATGTGAAAACAGCCCAAATGGACTGTGTCACCTGCCACGGACATATCGGCGAATCCGAGAGCTTGAAAGTTTATGAAGAAAACCGCATTTCCGGCTACAGCCGGGATATCTGGGGCCGAAATATCGCCGGTTTTAAACGCAATTCATGGGATCGCATGAAAATGGATGACTGCTCGGAGTGTCATCAGAAAGAAAACGTCAACCAAAACAGCGTTCAGACCCTCAAGGGGGGCTGTTTTGTGTGTCACAAATAATTGAATATTTCCGATTGAATATTTAAGGAATTCTTTCCATTTTTAAAAGGACGGAGCGAAGCGACATCGACAAATATTCAATTTGCAATCTTCAATTTTTAATTCCGGCTCGTCCGGCTTAGGTTTACGGGGAAAAATATATGAAAGTAGATAGAAGAAGTTTTTTAGCATTCATTATCGGAGGTGCCGCCGGAACCGCTTTGACACCGTTGCCCTGGAAACTAACCGATGATCTTGCAATCTGGAGTCAGAATTGGCCCTGGACGCCGGTTCCGGAGAAGGGCGAAATCAGCTATGCGACCTCCACCTGTACGCTGTGTCCGGGCGGCTGCGGGATTTCGGTCAAAAAAGCGGCTGAACGGGTGATCCAAATAGCGGGGCTGCAAGGGCACCCCGTAAACGATGGCGGCCTGTGTATTTTAGGAGCCGCCGGTGCGCAGCTTCTGTATGGCCCGACGCGTATCCAGACCCCTATTAAGAAGATCAATGGCCGCTGGCAAAAACTATCATGGGAAGAAGCCATTACGGAAATAGCGGCCAAGCTAAAAGAATTGCGTGCCAATAGTTTGGCCCATACCGTGGCCTGTGTGGCCGGATCCGACCGGGGCACCGTTCCGGAGCTTTTAAACCGCTTTTTAACGGTTTACGGTTCTCCCAATTTTTTTCGGACGCCATCGATTTGGGACTCCTATGAACTGGCGCTATACCTGACCCAGGGTACCCGGTCCCTGGCCGGGTTCGATATCGAAAATGCCGACTTTGTCTTGAGTTTCGGCAGCGGTTTGGTCGAAGGCTGGGGATCTCCCGGGTATATGTTTCGCGCCAAGGCCATGTTGCGGGAAAATGGCGGTCGCATGGATCAAGTCGAGCCGCGGCTGTCCAAAACAGCGGCCAAATCCGATCACTGGATTGCAATCAATCCCGGCACCGAGGGCGCTCTGGCATTCGGCCTGGCCCATGTGATTATCAAAGACAAGCTTTATAACCGCAACTTTGTTGATGGTTACACCACGGGGTTATCCACTCGCTATCAACGTATAATTGGCGGTTTCCCACCGGAGATTGTTTCCAAGATGACCGGTATCAGTAGCGGTACGATTGTGGCTCTAGCCAAAGATTTTGCGCGCGCCCGTAAGCCGCTGGCGATTTGCGGACAGGGACAGGGCCATCAGCCCGGCAACTTACAAGAGTTTTTAGCGGTCCATGCCTTAAACGCCCTGATGGGCAATATCAACCAACCCGGTGGAGTCCGGGCGATACCCGAGCCGGATTATATCGAGTGGCCGGAGTTGGAAATGGACGGCATCGCCTCAGAAGGGATGCAACAGCCGCGCGTGGATGGTGCCGGCAGCTACCGATACCCGAATGCCCGCTATTTATTGCATCGTCTGCCGCAAGTTGTAAACGCCAGTGCCGAGTCACCGGTTCAGGTGCTCTTTGTTGCCGGTGCCAATCCGGCGTATTCTTTGCAGGATACCGAATCGGTGAAAAAAGCGTTTGAGAAGATCCCCTTTGTGGTTAGTTTTTCATCCTATATGGATGAAACCGCGGAATTAGCGGATATGGTGCTTCCAAACCACGCCTTTTTGGAACGTTACGAAGATGTGCCAGCGGCTTCGGGCTTCCCCAAACCCATCATCGGATTAGCACAGCCGGCCATCGAGCCGCTGTTTAACACCCAACATACCGGTGATGTGGTTATTCAACTGGCCAAAGCGCTTGGCCACACCATTGGTGCAGCCTTTCCCTGGGATGATTACATCAGCTGTCTGGAAGAAACCCTGGGCGATAAATGGGATGCCCTGGTTGAAGCGGGCTACTGGGTGGATGCCGAATTTAGCGGCGCGGATTGGGCCGATGCATTTGAAACCGATTCAGCAAAATTTGAATTTAACAATAACGAAATAAACATGCTGGCCGACTACAGTCCGCTAAAACCCGAAGGGGATGAAGGACTCTATCCGCTGGCGCTGGTGCCTTATGACACGATGCGGCTCGCCAGTGGTTATGTGGGCTCACCGCCGTTTCTCATTAAAGCGCTTGAAGACACGATTTTGCAAGGTAAGGAGGTTTTGGTGGAGCTCAACCCGGAGACGGCCAAGCATCTTGGACTCGCGGAAGGAAGGGTTGTTAACCTGACCACCCTCAAGGGCTCTGCGCGGGTTAAGGTCCATCTTTCCAACGGGATTATGCCCGGCCTTGTCGCCCTTCCACGGGGCCTGGGACATACGGCCTATGACAGATTTTTAGCCGGCAGGGGTGTCAATTACAACCAGCTCAGCAGTCCGATAGAGGACCCCGCATCGGGCCATAATGCGGCCTGGGGAATACGGGCCAAGCTTAGTAAAGCCTGAGTTGATTGAATATTTGAGCGTTTCAAATTTTAAAAAGATAAATGTCATTAAATTTTAGGAATTCTGTCGATTTTAAGTTTTTAAAATTTGAAACCCCACGGGGGATTGCCGATCTTACCGCATCTACTGCGTCAGATGCCGTCCCGCATAGTCAACTATAGCGGAACGACATCTTCCTTGTAGCTGCGGCAACCTCGACAATCGCTCAACTTTGGTCGGAATTCGTTTTTTTGAAAAATTTAAAGATCAGTCGACATTAGAAATTATAAAATAATTATTGCCAAGGGGTGCAGATGGAAAAGGAAAACGCCAAGAAGTTTGGAATGGTCATTGATCTGGATAAATGCACAGGCTGTGGCGCATGTATGGTTGCCTGTATGGCAGAGAATAATGTCCCCTTTCGGGAAGATGAAACCGATAAGCTGCTAAGTGTTTCCTGGATGCGCGTTTACAAGTTGACGAACGGCAAACCTTTTCCGGACACTGAGGAATGCTATCTTCCAAGACCTTGCCAGCATTGTGAAGGACACCATGGCCATTCTCCCTGCGTATCTGTTTGTCCGGCGACCGCCACGGACTATGATATGGATACCGGAATCGTCAGTCAGATTTATCCGCGCTGTTTCGGGTGCCGGTACTGTATGGCGGCCTGTCCTTACCATGTGCGTCAATTTAACTGGTGGGATCCGATCTGGCCGGATGGCATGGAAAAAATGCTCAACCCGGGCGTATCGGTGCGCATGCGGGGGGTTGTGGAAAAATGCAGCTTCTGTATCCAGCGTTATCAGTCGGCCAAGGAGCAGGCCTATATGGAAGAGCGCCGCGAAATAGAAGAGGATGAGTATCAAACCGCCTGCACCGAGGCCTGCCCGGCCGGCGCGATTACATTTGGTGATTTGAATAATCCCGAACATGCGGTTCACCAAATGGCGCAACCGGATCCCAAACATGAAGGCCGGCCGAAGAATCCCAGGGCCTTTCGTCTATTGGAACGACTGGGGACGAACCCGAAAGTCTATTATCTCTCCAGCCGTGAGTGGGTCAGAAAGGCCGGCGACAATTATCTGAAAGATGAATTTAAAAATAAAACACACAGCTGATTTAAGAAGGGCTGTTTTTATTTCAACTCTGGCAATTTTTTCAATCTAGGAGCACGCAACTTATGGATTCTGCATTAATTCCCAAAGGGGTTAAGCGCTGCCCGATCTGGCAATTCGTCCTGTGGATTGGCGCCAATGGCGCGGTTCTGGCCTGGGGTGTCTTTGCCCTGTTGCTTATTTACATAAAAGGGCTCAATCAGACCAACATGAACAACGCTTATGGGTTTGCGTTGTGGATCTGGGCTGATCTTACAGTGATCGCCTTAGGTGGCGGGGCTTTTTTTACCGGTTTTTTAAGATACCTCGTCGGCAAGGGTGAAATCAAAAATATCATTAATTTCGCCGTGCTCATCGGGGTCATCTGTTACACTTCGGCGCTGCTGATTCTAGGTTTTGATGTCGGACAGCCCTTGCGGGGATGGTTTATCTTCTGGCATGCCAATGTTCATTCGATGCTGACCGAAGTGGCGTTCTGTCTCTCGGCTTACCTGATTGTTCTGATCATCGAATATGTCCCGGTTGTTTTGGAGAATCGCCAGGTGGACAAGATACCCTTTTTCCACAATTTGGGCCATAACATGCACGAAATCATGGCGGTGTTTGCAGCCACCGGTGTTTTTCTCTCCTTTTTCCACCAGGGATCTTTAGGCGGTGTTCCGGGTGTCCTTTTTGGCCGCCCCTTTGGCTTTCGCGAAGGCGTTTTTATCTGGCCCTGGACATTTTTTCTGTTCACCTGGTCAGCTGCCGCCTGTGGACCCTGTTTTACCATCCTGATTACCAAGCTGACGGAAAAATTCACCCGCAAAAAACTCGTCAAAGACAATGTGATAGAACTCTTAGCCAAAATTTCCGGCTGGATGATCTTGTTCTATATTATCGCCAAGATCGTGGACACCCTTTACTGGGCCAGCGTCACGGCGCCGTCAAAAGGGTTCACCTTCCTGCAATTTTACACCAACAATCCAGGATCGTTCTACGGTCTTTGGATCCTGATTTTAGAAATTGGCATCTGCGGTGTCCTGCCGGCGCTTATTCTGATTACCGACAAAGGTCGCAAAAACCAGGCGACTCTGTGGCTGGCGGTCTTTTTGGCAGTGCTGGGCGTCTGCCTCAATCGCTGGGTGATGGTGCTGCAAGTCCTGGCCATACCGGTGCTGAGCTTCGAGAGCTGGGCGATGTATTTCCCCAGCTGGCAGGAAATTGCCACCACCATTTTGCCGGTGGCATACGGCGTTATTATGATTTCAACATCGTATCGGTATTTACCGATTTTTCCCCAGGAACGGGAATTAAATCCCATTGATGAGCCGGCAGCTGCGGCTCAAGTTGCCGAGCCAGAGCGGGAAGCGACCGATACCGGTCCCGAACCGGAATTGAGTCCGGCTGAATCATAGTTCGTATAAACGTTTTTAAGAAACCGTATGGAGGAAGTATATGTTTCCATTTAGTTTTGAATGGATTTGGGATCCAAGCCATTTGGTGTTTCATGGAGGGCTTTGGTTTGCATTGACGATCATCGGTATGGGGATGACCTATAGTATCATCAAGGCAGTTTATGATATTATCAAAGGTAAAGGCGGTCATCACCACTGATCTCAAAACCGATAAATGTCAAAAAGCGCTTCCGTCACCATGCTCGGGGAGCGCTTTTTTGTTTGACGTCGTATCGCATGTTGGGTAGCTCTTACGACAAGGGAGAATTTCACCACAAAGGCACAAAGGTCACAAAGGATTTTTAAGATCAATTTTAAAACAATCATTCTTTGTGATCTTTGTGGTTTAATAATTGCTTCGGATCCTCGCTACCCGAGGCGGAATCGAGACAGGGGTATGAATGGATAAAATCCTGGTTGAAGGCGGACGCCGTTTAAAAGGGCAGGTGCGCATCAGCGGCGCGAAAAATGCCGCGCTGCCGATTCTGGTATCTTCCCTGTTAGCCGAGGGGGCAAATACGTATTCAAACGTCCCGGATTTAAATGACATTGCCAGCATTAAAGAGCTGCTCTCTAATCTTGGCGCCCGAGCGGAGACTCAGGGCAATACGGTAACCGTTGATACGGGGCGTATCCTCAGCTATGAGGCGCCTTATGACGTGGTGCGCAAAATGCGGGCGTCCATACTGGTTTTAGGGCCCATGCTGGCCCGATTGCAAAAGGCCAGAGTCTCCCTGCCGGGCGGATGTGCCATCGGTGCCCGCCCGATTAACCTTCATCTGAAAGGGTTGGCCCAACTGGGCGCCCACATTAAATTGGAACACGGTTATGTCCAGGCCGAAGCCAAAAAGTTAAAAGGCGCCGAGATTTATTTTGATACCGTGACGGTCACCGGCACTGAAAACCTGATGATGGCGGCTGTTTTGGCCGAAGGCACCACCATTTTGCGCAATGCGGCCCGGGAGCCTGAAATCGTTGCGCTGGCTGAGGTCCTCGATAAGATGGGGGCCGATATTCAGGGCGCCGGAACCGCAGTTATTACCATAAAAGGGGTAAGCGTTTTGCAGCCGGTATCGGTATCTATTATTCCGGATCGAATCGAAGCCGGCACGTTTATGATTGCCGCTGCGCTGACCCACGGCAACGTTACCCTGGTGGATTGCGAGCCGGATCACGTGGGAGCCTGCATCCACAAATTGCGACGCGCCGGAATCCGGATCCACACCCATCAAAAAAGCATCCGTGTTGAGGGAAATGATGACATTATCAGTGTGGATGTTAAAACCGAACCTTACCCGGGATTCCCGACGGATATGCAGGCGCAATTCATGGTGCTGATGAGCATTGCCAATGGCACCAGCATGATTTCCGAGACCATTTTTGAGAACCGCTTTATTCATGTCAGTGAATTAAGGCGCATGGGTGCCGATATTAAAATTTCAGGCAATACCGCCATGGTTAAAGGCGTATCCGGCCTGTCAGCGGCCCCCGTGATGGCCAGCGACCTTAGAGCCAGCGCGTCGCTGATCCTGGCCGGCCTGGTGGCTGAAGGCAAGACAGTCGTGAATCGCGTTTACCATCTGGACCGGGGGTATGAGGCCATCGAACAGAAGTTCTCCGAATTGGGAGCCGCCATCAAGCGCGTAAAATAAACGTGTTGGCCTCCAAAAAAAACAACCAACCACCGACGACTGACAACGGACAAAACCATGCTTAGGCAGGTTTATTTACGCCCGATTGTGCCGCTGCTGATAGCACTGATAAGCGGTATTATTTTAGGGAGTCGATTTCCGGGCCATAAAGCGGGCTTGCTGGTGTTCGTGTTTTTCGGTGCCGTTTTAACCGCGATCAACATCAGACGCAACCAAGCGGCCGCATTGACTCCGATTATTCTTTTTGCGCTCCTGGGATATGGCTCCATCCAGCCCTGGGTATCCCCGAACCTTTCTCCCAATCACATTCAGCACTTTTCAGATGAAAGTCGCTGGCAGGTTGCCGGCGTGGTGGACTCCCATCCGGTCGAATTTAAATATTTAAAAAGATTTGTTTTGCGTGCAGATACCTTGAGCCACAAAAAAGCATCCTATCGGGTCACCGGAAAGATTCGGGTTACGGTAAGAGGTCCGGGTGCGGCGTTTGCCAAGGGAGATCGAGTTGTATTTCGCAGCCGGCTTCGGGAAATCCGCAACTTCAACAACCCGGGAGGATTCAACTACCAACGCTATATGAGCTTTAAAGGCATATGGCGCACCGCTTACACCAAGGGCAGTCGACTAGAGGTTATCCAGAAAAAAGGTTCAAAGGATCTGCCGCAACGGCTCTACAACGCCCGTCGTGCCCTGGCAGCACTCATCGA
>JASFGM010000058.1:0-9266 GCA_050123755.1 Desulfobacterales bacterium | reverse complement strand
TTCCGGTCTTTTGAGCATCCAGGGAACCAGTTTTGCTTTTCTCGGTGCCATATTAACGGCCGGATTTATGGTAAAAAATCAGGGCGGCGGACCGGATGAGATTCTGTCAACGATCTTTGGTATCTGTTTCTTTGGCGCCTTTATTGAGATAATCCTCAGTCGTTTTCTCCAGCATCTCAGGCAGGTGATTACACCGGTCGTTACCGGCACGGTTGTGATCCTCATCGGCATTAGTTTGGTCAAGGTGGGATTCATGGATATGGCCGGCGGCGCGTGGCTTTTTAACAACAAACCGGAGCTGTTCGGAACCGCCAAGAACCTCTCTCTGGCATTTCTGGTCCTCATTATCGTTATTATTATGGCCAGTACCAAAAATAAATTCCTGAGAATGGGCTCCATCGTCATCGGATTGATCGTGGGGTACATTGTGGCCGCGTTCATGGGTCTGGTCAATTTTGACGCATTAAAGGGCCTGCCCTTTATCAGCGTCCCTATTCCGTTCAAATATGGTTTCGGCTTTAATCTGCCCGCCTTCATCGGTGTTGCCTTTATCTATCTCATCACAACCATCGAATCGACCGGAGATCTTACGGCCACATCGATGGTTTCCGGCGAACCGGTCAAAGGGGATTTATATATAGAGCGGATCAAGGGCGGCGTCCTGGGAGACGGCGTGAATTCCGCTATCGCGGCCATATTCAATACCTTCCCCAACACGACCTTCAGTCAGAATAACGGTGTGATCCAGATTACCGGCATTGCCAGCCGTTATGTGGGCATGTATCTTGCCGGTTTCCTGGTTATACTTGGCCTGTTTCCGGTCATCGGGGCGTTCTTCCGTTCCTTGCCGCTCCCCGTGCTCGGCGGGGCCACCATCGTCATGTTCGGGACGGTCGCAGCGGCCGGGGTAAGGATCATCGCCACCAGTAAGATAGACCGGCGCGATATGCTGATTATGGCGGTTGCCTTCGGCCTGGGGTTCGGCGTCGCCTATGTTCCGGAGTTTCTCGGTAAGGCGCCTAAGGCTATCCAGCAGATTTTCGGGTCAGCGATAACCACCGGCGGACTCACGGCGCTTATCCTGAATGCAGTTTTGCCAAGGCCAAAAGAAAAGTAATAACCGTTTAAAGGATGAGGGATTCAGGGGGTAAGGGATCACCGGAAATATCAGCCAAGGTAGCCCTGAACACTGAACCCTTAACCTCTGGATGATAACATGCCGGACGCACCGCTCAGATTGAAAGATTAAGTGTCATCATCCATGCTTTTTTCCACAGCGGTAATAATCGAGTCATAGCCGGTGCAACGGCACAGATTGCCGGCCAGCCCGCGACGAATATCATGACGGGACACTTTTTGACCCCTGTGCTTTTCCACAAAAGCCGTCGCCGCCATGACGAAACCGGGGGTGCAGATACCGCATTGCACTGCACCCTCATCCACAAAAGCCTGTTGCACTTTGGATAGTTTGTCGTTTTTACTTTCGCCTTCTACCGTTCGAATGGATCTTCCGTCGGCCCAAACCGCCAGGTACAGGCAGGCATCGATGGGCACATCATCGATCAGCACGGTGCAGGCCCCGCATTCACCCACGGCACATCCCTGTTTGACGCTGATCATGCCCAGGCGCTCCCGCAGCACCTCAAGCAGCGATTGACGGACATCGACGCTAATCTCTTTTTTCTTTCCGTTAACAGCAAAAGTGATCGTACGGTTTAAGCTCACTGAATAGTTCCTCCTGCATTTAAAATAGCCTGTTTGACGACCCGCTGGGCAAGCGTTGCGATGATCTGCAACCGAAAATCTTTGGCGGCCCGCCACGACGTCCGCGGGCTGACATCATCCTTGACAGCCTCGGTAATATCGTCCAGCAATTGGGTGGATACCTTGCGTCCGCGGATTTTATCTTCGGTATCTTTACAGCGGATCGGCACCGGCGCGGCCACACCGTAGGCCAGCCGCAGATCCGTCAGGACCTGGTCTTCTATTTTGCACACCGCCGAGCAGCCGATCGTGGCAATGTCCATGGCGTCCCGCATGGCATATTTAAAAAAATGCCCGTAATAACCGGCATAGTTGTCCCGGCTTACGGTGATGGCCGTCATCATTTCGTGGTGCGCTAAGGCCACCCGGCTGGGCCCCAGAAAAAAATCTTCAAGGGGCATTTGCCGGGTTCCGTCCGGGCCTTCGATCGTCACGGTTGCATTCAGGGCGATGAGCGGTGTGGC
Source organism: Desulfobacterales bacterium (assembly GCA_050123755.1). Taxonomy (GTDB): domain Bacteria; phylum Desulfobacterota; class Desulfobacteria; order Desulfobacterales; family JAHEIW01; genus JAHEIW01. Next base: position 7,038 of record JASFGM010000058.1, on the reverse strand, counting down.
GCTGTCCGCACTGGGCACGCCGTTGCAAAGGTTACCGCCGATGGTGGCCATGTTGCGCACCTGGGGCCCGCCAATGGTGAGGATGGCCTCCGACAGGACCGGAATGTGTTTGCGAATCAACGCGGATTCAGCCACATGTGTAAAGCAGGACAGGGGCCCGATGGCCAGATCGCCGTCATCGTTCTGGCTAATGAAATTGAGCTCGGCGATGTCGTGAATATCAATCAAATGATCGAACTGTGCTTTGCCCTTTTGCAGTTTGACCAGCACATCCGTGCCACCGGCGATAAGGTGGGCCTCAGGGTTTTCCGTCAATAATCGAATCGCTTCCTGAATACTGCCGGCTTTGGAATAACTTTTAATATTAAACATTCAGTATATCCTCCCGAATTGCACGATGATCCCACATCATATCTCTTTGGTGTTTTCAATGAGTTGATACGTAAATAAATCCGAATATCGAAGCACGAAATACGAAACAAATCCTAAATTCGAATGTTCAAATTTTCTAAACGATGCATGCAAATCTTACAAAACCAAAAATTGAGTCAAGCCCTTTTTGTTTTGAATTTTGGTCATTTTGATATTCGGATTTGTTTCGAGTTTCGAATTTCGAGTTTTCCTGCTTAATATCCTTCTATTTGTGCAATACCCTTATCAACATATAGCGGTGACGAGGCTGGAACACCTCACAACAACCCTGCCTTTTTAAAGTATTTAAAAAGCGTATGCGGGGTCATGGGCAGCTCGTTAATTTGAATCCCGGTCGCATCCCAAATGGCATTGCGGATGGCAGGCGGCGGTGAAATAATGGGCGGCTCGCCCAATGACTTGTTGCCGTAACCGGAAGTGGGTTCGTAGGTTTCGACAAACTCGCAGCCAATATCCGGTACATCTACAACGGTGGGAATTTTGTAATCCAGAAAATTATTGTTGTAAATGTAGCCGGATTCAGGGTCAATCAACATCTCCTCGTAAAGCCCGGCGGCAATACCCATGGCTACACCGCCTTGCACCTGTCCTCTGGCCATTACGGGATGCAAGATGATGCCGGAATCATGAACATTGTAAATTTCTTTGATTTCCACCTTGCACAGCGGCACATCAACCTCCACTTCAACAAAAGTACAACCAAAGGTGGGCGCATTGGTACAGGTTTTATGGGACACGTCGGCGGTTAACTGGGCGCCGCGTTCCTTGTCATAATAGGCATCCAGGGCCACCTCCTTCAGAGATAACACTTTGCGAGATGGCTCCATGCGGTGCACGATTTCTCCGTTTAAAATATTGAGTTCCCCGCCCAGGATACCGCTTACCCGGCCGGCATGTTCTAGGATTTTGGCTTTCAGCTCTCTGGCCGCCCGAAATACGGCATTGCTGGCCACATAGGCCTGGCGTGAGGCATAAGCACCGGTATCAAAGGGTGCCACGTCTGTATCCTGGGTGGACACTACGTGCACATCATCAAAGGGAATTCCAATGGTCTCGGCCGCCATCTGGGCCACAATGGTATCTAAGCCCTGTCCGATCTCAGTCGCACCCACCTGAATGTGAAGGGAAGCATCCTGGTTGAGGATGATACGGGCACCGGCAATCTCCATACACACCGGATAGGTCCCGGAGGCATAGCTGAAACAGGCCACCCCGAGTCCCCGGCGCACCGCACCGGTTTGCCTCTTGGGCCAGACCGCGCGCTTTTCGTCCCAGCGGATCAGTTCTTTGCCCCTTTGAAGACATTCAATCAGCCCGCAGCTTTCAAAACGCTCTCCCGTCAGGGGATCGGCATCTCCCTGCCGGGCGACATTTTTTAGGCGGAACTCAACCGGGTCCATGCCGATTTTGCGCGCCGCCTCTTCGATCATACAATCAACAGTAAATATCAGCTGGGGGGCTCCGTAGGCCCGCATGGCGCCGGCCGCCGGGATATTCGTGTAAACGGTCCTGGCGTGGTAATGCATGGCGGCGCGGGGATAGAGCAGGCGAGATTTGGCGCCGGCCGCTCCGGCCACCGAATGTCCGTGGGAGGCATAGGCGCCGGTATTCGACAGAGCCTCCATGTCCAGCGCCACCAGGGTGCCGTCTTTGTTGGCACCGGCCCGCATTTTGACCTCAAACGGATGACGGGTTCGGGTTCCGATCATGCACTCTTCGCGGGAAAGGTCTATCTTTATCGGCCGGCCCCCTAATTTCAGGGTCAGAAAGGCGACCATGGGTTCGATAATCACGTCCTGTTTGGCACCGAATCCGCCGCCGATATAGGGTTTGACGATCCGGATCCGGCCCCACGGCAGACCCAATGCTTGCCCTACAATGCGGCGGGCGATATGGGGAATTTGGGTCGATGAAACCACCACGATATGTTCCAGGTCATCCATATAGGCATAAGCGATATGGTTCTCAATATGGCAGTGCTGACACATTTGCGTTCGATATTCGCTCTCCAGCACAACGTCGGCGCCGGCCAGCGCATCCTCAATTTTCCCGCCGACCGCGTATTGGGATTCTCCAATCACGTTTTTGGAGCCGGCATGAATCTCCCGGGCGCCTTTGGCCAGGGAAGCTTGCGGGGTCACCAGGGGCGCGTACGTCTCGTATTCCACCTCGATCAGTTTTAAGGCCTCCTGCAGGACAAGGTTGTTTTCGGCCACCACGATGGCGATTTCATCGCCCCAGTAGCGGACATGCTGGGTCAACAGCAGCCGGTCTTCCACATCCCTGTGAGCCGGGTCCAGCGAATAGGGATGACCGGCGGTGGCAAATTGGGTCCGGGGCACATCCGCATAGGTAAACACCGCTTCGACACCGGGAAGCCGCTTGGCCTTGCGGCTGTCGATTTTCTTCACCCGACCATGGGCGATGGTGCTGCGCAGATATTTGGCCACCAGCATCCCGGGAATAAAAAAATCGTCGGTATAGCGTGCCCGGCCGGTAACCTTGGCCACCGCGTCAACCCGTTTGACTGATTTGCCTATCGCCATAAAGGATCTCCTCATACCCGGTGAAACCGGGAAATTCGAAGCACAAAACAAGAAATATGAAACAAATTTAAAATTCTAAATTCAAATGTTCGAAATGAAACAAAAAAATTCTTGTTAATGATAATAGATTCTTGTTTCAAAAATTTTAATTTTGGTCATTCGATATTGTTTCGGATTTCGTATTTTTTTCAAAAGCCAATGTCAACGCTCACTGATTGAGCATTCTATCAGAGATATCATTGCATCGATTCATTATTTCCGTTTCATCAAATCCGGTCAGCTTTCCCCGGTCCACCGCTATTTTGCCATCGACGATGGTATATTCGGTTCCATGATTGTATCCTGAAAAGATGATGGCGGCTAAAGGATCCGCAAGCGAGCCGCTGTATTCCAGTTTGCCCACGTTAAATAAGGCCAGATCCGCCGCCCAGCCTTCCCGGATTTTACCGACCTTTTCAAATCCCAGCAGCCGGGCGCCGTTTTCAGTCCCCATCTTGATAACATCCAATGAGGACATGGCCGACGCGCCATAGTGAACCCGTTGCAAAAGCAAGGCATTGCGAATTTCCCCCAGCATATCGGATGAATCATTGGAGGCACTGCCATCCACCGCCAGTGCTACGTTGATCCCGAGGGGCAACATCTCTTTGACCCGGCAGATCCCGGACCCTAACCGCATATTGGAGGTCGCGCAATGCGCGATGTGAGTGCCGCTGTCCGCCAGCCGCTCCAGCTCCGCATCATTAAAATGGATACCATGCGCATAAGAGACGTCCGTACCGATAAACGCGCAGTTTTCCATCAACTTCAAGGGTCTGCACCCATAAGTCTCGAGACAGAATTCATTTTCATCTCTGGTTTCGGCCAGATGGGTATGCAGCCGAACGCCGTATTTGCGTGCCAGTTGAACCGTTGCGGTCATCAACGCCTCCGTGACGGAAAAAGGGCTGCATGGCGCCAGAATAATTTTGCGCATAGCCAGCTCCCCGGCGTCGTGGTACTGCTGGATCACCCGTTCGCTGTCTTTGAGGATTTCATCTGCGGTCTGTACGACATTGTCGGGCGGCAGTCCCCCGTCCTTTTTGCTCAGGGACATAGAGCCCCTGGTGGGGGCAAGCCGCATCCCCAGATTGCCAGCGGCTTTAAATTGGGTGCCGATCAAGTCCCCGCTGACATTTTGCGGGTAGACATAATGATGATCGGCGGATGTCGTGCAGCCGGTTTTAAGCAGTTCCGCCATCGCCAACATCGAAGCATAGTAAACCGCCTCCTCGTCCAGATGCTGCCAGATCTCGTAGAGGTAGACCAGCCAGTCAAACAGCTCCGCATTTTGAACTGCCGGCAGGTTGCGCGTCAGGGTCTGATAAAAATGGTGATGGGTATTCACAAAGCCGGGCATCACCACACAGGTAGAGCAGTCGATCACACGATCGGCAGTATCGACGATATCAGCGCCGATTTTGGCAATGCGGTTTTCACGGATCAGAACATCCTCATTCCACCTCGATCCATCATCAGCCGATAAAAATATATAAAAACAGTTTTTTAATAGAATAGAGCTCATTGGCCACTATCACTCAAATTCAAAGGTATTCAATTCGGATTGGATTCTATTTTAACAACTAAAGCTTATCGAGCAATCCGGTCTTGGCGTTAAATTCCTCGATCAGGGCGTCGATCTGATCAACACATGCGGGGATGCTTTCCCAGTATTGATCGTCATCCCATTGCTTCTGAATTTCTTCGTAGGTTTTTCCCTGCTGTTCAACCCAGGTATAATATTTAAGGTTGTGAATACGCTTGCGCCCGTAATAGGTCAGCTCTTCCATATTGTCGATGCTCAGCCCTTGAAGGTGCTGCGCAAATACTGCGGCCGCATCGCCGGCGGTGAATTCCCCGTGTTCTTCGTTGAGCTCATGCAGCCGGCTGGCATACATCTCCATCGAATCGGTCAGTACGGTCATGACGATATCGTGTTCACCCAATTCATAATAACGGGCGAATTTAATTGCTGTAACCAGGTTTCCGATGCTGGAAATTCCCAGCAGGTCGAGCATATCGATCAGCGCTGCCGGAACGCCTTTTGAGGTCAGATATTTTTTGCCGGCCGGTTCGTTAAACAGACGCATCAGACGAATGGGGGTCTCATCATCAACAGCGATAATGAAATCGAGATTTTTAATGTTGTGAATCCAGGGGACGTGCTTGTCACCGATGCCCTCGATGCGATGCTCACCGAATCCGTTGCGCAGCAGCGTCGGGCACTGCAGTGCTTCGCTGGCGGCAATTTTACTCATCGGAAACTTTTTTTTGAGAAAATCCCCACAGGCGATAGTGCCGGCCGACCCTGTGGCTGACATAAATCCCCGAAACTTATCTTCAGGGCCCATCAACCGCTCGAGCACCTCCAATGTGGCCGGCCCGGTGACCTCGTGGTGCCAGAGGTAATTACCGAATTCATCAAACTGATTGAAAATCACCAGGCTCTGCCCGGATTCCCGCAGTTCCCAGCACTTGTCGAAAATCTCTTTTACGTTGCTTTCGCTGCCCGGCGTCTTAATAATTTCTCCGGAGACCGATGCGAGCCACTCAAAGCGTTCACGGCTCATGCCTTCAGGCAATATGGCGATGGATTCACAACCCAGCAAGGTGGAATCATAGGCCCCGCCGCGACAGTAGTTGCCGGTGGACGGCCAGACGGCCTTCTGGGTGCTGGGATCGAACTGGCCGGTCACCAGCCGGGGGACCAGGCATCCAAATGCCGCGCCCACCTTATGCGCCCCGGTGGGAAACCATTTGCCGACAATTGCCACGATGCGCGCATCGACGCCGGTTAACGTTTTGGGAAATTCGATGAAATTTACATCGCCAAACCGACCCCCTTTTGCAACCGCCTCATTGTGCCAGGTGATCCGGAAAAGGTTTAACGGATCGATGTCCCACAGCCCGATCTTTTTCAGCCTGGATACAATGGCTTCCGGAATCCCGCCGGGGTCCTTCTGCTGCTTAAAGGTCGGAATAATGATGCGTTTTTCTCTGGCTCTTTTTACGGCTCTTTCGAGCGCTTCAGGAACAACGGTTAGATCTATCACAGTCGGTCTCCTCTATTTCAAGGTTTCAGGTGTCAGTGTTCAGGTTTCAGCAAACTAATGACAGCATGCAGAATCTGACAGCTCTCCATATCATCATATTCGTCATCCTGACACCTGACACCTGAAACCTGAAACCAAAAATTAAGTTGTACCCCAGCCATCCACCACTTGCTGGAGTGATTCTAAATCAGGTTTGACACGAAACGGCTTTGTTCCGGCAAGATCGACGGCCTGCATGGCGCCGGCCACATCCTTGAGGCCATTGCCGGTGTTGAGCACGACAACGGTATCATCTTTGGAAACCCGGTTTTGCGCGACCGCTTTGATCAGGCCCGCATAGGCGGCCGCCCCGGCCGGTTCTGCAAAAACACCCGTGCTGCGGGCCAATTGGGTAATGGCACTTAAAATCTCGTTATCTTCGACGCTAAGGAACGCGCCACCGGTTTCATTTACGGCCGCCAGCGCCTTGATACGGTCCCGGGGCAGTTCGGAACTGATGCTGTCAGCTACGGTTTGGGCGCTAATCGGCGGTTTGGTGTGAATATCTTCATTGCTTTTCCAGGCTTCGTACATGTAGCCGCTGCCGGCAGCCTGTACGCCCATCAGTTTGGGCATTTTGTCGATCCATCCCAGGGCCGACAAGTCTTTGAGGCCTTTGTGCAAGCCGCCGATGATACAGCCGTCGCCCACACTGACAAAAATGCGGTCCGGTGCGTTCCAGCCCAGCTGTTCGCAAATTTCATAGGCGGCCGTCTTCTTACCTTCGGTCATGTAAGGGTTATAGGCCGTGTTGCGATTGTACCAGCCGTAAGTCTTGGTCGCTTTAAGGCAAAGGTCGAAAGCGTCGTCATAGGTCCCTTTTACCAAAAATACGCGGGAGCCGAAAACCAGCAGCTGGGCGATTTTAGCCTGGGGGGCGGTTTCCGGAACAAAAATCACGTTGGCCTGCTGGATGCTGGCGCATAGAC
>JASFGM010000057.1:0-9348 GCA_050123755.1 Desulfobacterales bacterium | reverse complement strand
CGCCGTCATCTAAGACCTTTGTTTGCCTTACCCAGTCCAGGTCAAATTGGGAGGCGGGGTGTTTGTCGAAAACCGCTTTCAGCTCATTTTCAGGAAAACCGTTTAGACGCGCATCGTCAGCAATGGTCCCGATGCCCTTCCAGGCTTCCAGCAACACTTTATCCTGCCGCCCCATAAAGATGCGGGTGGAATCCGTAAGCAGTTTTGAAACCAGGCCGAAATGATCAATGTGCCGATGCGTGATAAAAATATCACTTTTTGAAAGATCGACTCCCAGGGTATTCAATCCTCGCTGCATGCTGTCCAGACACGTTCGGCGGTTTAAACCGGTGTCAACGATAAGACTTCTTTCAGAATCCCTGATAATATAACAATTTAAATATTTTAAAGGGCTCTCCGGCAGGGGAATTTTGTTTCGGAACAAGTTCGGCAATATTTCTTCACACATGGCATTTACCCTTTTATGCTGACATCGCTTCAAACGGTATTTTCGGCCAGCCATAATTAAAATCAAAATTTATCATTATCAGTCCACTCCCTTCAGCCCGCATGCGGCCAGGGCCGGCCATAATGGTCCAGATATATAAAATCTTCCAAAGCCTTGCGCCCTCTGGCAACATGCCGACCTGCCGGCTGGCCAAAGGCCATGCAAACCACCACTTTCTTTTCAGCGGGCACGCCCAGCATCAGTTTAACCGCGTCTTCATCAAAAGCGCCGATCCAGCAGGTCCCATAGCCCAGTTCGGTGGCCTGGAGCGTAAAATTCGTCAGTGCAATGGTGATGTCCACCATGTGCCATTTTAATCCGGGGTTCGCAACCGCGGCAATGAAATAGGCGCAATCGCCCACAAATCTTTGATTATCGCAGGCGCTGATCAGATCACGCTTTAAATCAGCGTCGCCGACAAAGATAAATTCCCAATTTTGTCGATTGCTGCCCGAAGCAGCTAGCTGCAAAGCTCTGAAAAGCGTTTGCATGTGCGCAGCGGGAATATTTTTTGCAGCGTATCTACGAATACTCAGGCGGCTGGCAATCGCTTCCTTAACATCCACAGTGATCGCCTCCTTATTTATTGTTTTTGGGCGCACAAACGCTCTGAAGGCAGCGTCCTTGGTGATGAGATAAAACGGCAGGGGTAAAATCTGACTGAGGCCTTCCAATTTATCAATACCCGCGGGCCCGATCGATCTCGTTTCTCAGTGGTTTACCGTCCTCCAGACGTCGCACGTTATCAGTGAAAATTTTAAGAACTCGGTCTAAATAATCAGCGCCAAGTCCCGCCACGTGCGGTGTGATGATAAGGTTGGGAATCGCCCATAGATCGCTGGATTCAGGCAGTGGTTCTTCCTCGAAGACATCCAGCGCGGCCCCCCGCAAGCGTCCGCTACTTAACATATTTGCAACCGCTGCCTCGTCGATGATCCCGCCGCGCGATATGTTGATAAGCACGGCATTCGAGTGAAGGTTCGCCAGAACCTTGGCATCCAGCAGGTTCCGGGTTTGGGGTGTCTTCGGCAGGATCACCACCAAATAGTCGGCCTGCCGTACCGCACGTTGTATTTGTTCGGGTGGCAGGATTTCATCGGCATTCCGCGCAGGTTTCGGTTGTCGTTGGGTACCGATCACGCGCATGCCGAATTGTTTCGCCCGTTCGGCGATGGCCTGACCAATCGTTCCCATTCCCAGAATGCTGCAAGTTTTACCGGCAAGCGCGCCGGGAACATAAGATTGCCAGCGTCGAGCGCGCTGGTTTACCAGCGCCTGGGGAAGGTGCTTTGCAAAAGCCAGCATCATCGCTATGGCATATTCGCTCATCTGTTCACCATGCACACCGCGTGCATTTGTGATGCGCACAGCCTGCGGCAAATCCGGTGCGGGAAGCACGGCATCTACCCCGGCGCCAATCGTCTGTATCAGCCGCAGGCGCTTCGCGCCGGACCAGACCCCTCGAGGCGGCCGGAATACAAAAACCACTTCGATGTCGCCGATCGAAGCCTCTAAATCGGCTTTACCATTGAGTACCTGTATTTCCCTGTCCGGAAAAGCAGACCCGAACTTTTGAACGGCTTCCGTACCCAAACCATAGACGTGTATCACTTTAATTTTCATTGTTTACCTTTGCATTTTCTCTAAAAGCCACGCCATGTTCCGGCCCAGAACCTTCATGGTCTTGATGCCTTCTTCGTCTTTTTCCACCTCGCCTTTGTCGCGACCGATTCCCAGGTTCCAGTAGCTTGAACCGGGAATGATCATCTGCGCAATTAAGAAAAAATGGTTGAGCGTATCAAAGGCGTGGATGCTGCCGGCCCGGCGCACGGCAACCACCGCCGCGCCCAGCTTGCGTTGCAATATATCACCATTGGCCTTGGCAACGAAGCCGCTGCGATCGATCAAGGCTTTCATTTCGGTGCTGACGTCTGTGAAATAGGTGGGTGATCCCAGAATAATCCCATCTGCCTCAGCCATCTTCTCAACGCACGTATTCAAAATATCATCTTTAAACACACACTGCCGATCCTTGTTCTCAAAACATTTGTAGCAAGCCATACACCCTTGAATTTTCTGGCCCGCAAGCTGCAAAAGCTCAGTTTCAATCCCTTCTTGCTGTAATTCCTTTAATACATAATTTATGAGTATGGCAGTATTGCCGTCTTTCCTGGCACTACCATTAAAGGCCATCACTTTCATTGTATGTTTTTCTCCTTTCGCTTGTCATTTATTCTTAACTGCGGTACGCAGGTTTCAATATCGCCTTTGAGCCCGATTCTACCGGGTGCAGCAAAATGTTTAGTATAAAGCACCCCTTCAAAAGCCACAACCATAAAATGCTTTATTCAGTATTTTAAAACCCTTGACCCGTGCAAAGATGCCGTGATAATAGATGAGTGGATAAAAAAAGCGAACCCCTTTTAAGGGATTGCCATGAACCCAGCGAACACGACCCCGTTTTTCAGATAGAAAGACGGGGTTCTGTGTTTAAAGGTGCTTATGAAGCCGCTTACCCTGGAAATCGTATTTAAACTTTTGGGTACCCAAAACATCCCGGGATCTCCAAAAGAACTTGAAATTCTATGTATACGTGTTTCGGAACTCGTCGAATTAAATGGTGAGGATTGGATTCGTGAAAACCGACAAAAGCTTATCGATGAATGGTATTACATTATCCGCCAGGGAATCATTCATTGAATTGGAACGCTGGAATGTTGGTATTAAGTTAAATCGAATTTTAGACCGCTTTTATTCAATCGAAGGAGGCGCCCAATGTTTGAAATCACGCTTATGGTTGTTTTGCTTTTGCTTTCAATTCAATTCAGCGCTTTAGCTGAACAAGCCTTTGAAACGGATATCGTTAAAACCGCCGAAGGGGACCTGAAAATTACGTTCCTCGGCCACGGTACCTTGATGTTTTCGTTCGGAGGCAACGTTATTCATATTGATCCGTTTTCGCGAGTCGCAGATTATTCCAAACTACCCCAAGCAGATATGATTCTGTTGACCCATGAGCATCCTGACCATCTCGACCTAAAAGCGCTCGAATTTCTGCGAACAGACAAAACCATCCTGGTGTTGACCGAAAAATGTGCCCAGCAGGTTAAGGGCGGTATCATCATGCGTAACGGTGATGTTCAAAGCATCGAAGGTCTAAAAATTGAGGCTGTGCCGGCCTACAATCTCGTCCATATGCGCAGCGAGGGAGTTCCTTTCCATCCCAAGGGCGACGGAAACGGATATGTGATCACCTTCGGCGACAAACGCATCTATGTGGCCGCTGATACCGAGAATATTCCGGAAATGAAAAAACTAAAAGACATTGATTACGCATTTTTACCGATGAACCTGCCCTACACCATGACGCCGGAAATGGTGGCCGATGCCGCAAAAACGTTTAAACCTAAAGTCCTTTACCCCTACCATTACGGTGACACGGATCCCTCAAGGCTGGTGGATTTGATGGAGGATGTGCCGGAGGTTGAAGTTCGCATCCGCAAGATGCGATAGCCGACCAATCGTCAGCAAGTCACTTGCTTTTCATAATATTCTTTTATTTTTTCAATTAATGCCGGAACAAACTCCCGGCAGTCGTCGACAATGCCGTAATCCACCTGTTCGAATACGGGTGATTTGGCATCGTTATTAATCGCGACCATCACCTGGGCGTTGGTGATACCGACCATATGCTGCTGTTCACCGGAGAGTCCCACCCCGATATAAAGTTCCGGACTTACCACCTTACCACTCTGTCCGATCATGGTTTCCAGCTCGGCCCAACCTTCGTCAACAGCGGGCCGGGTGCACCCCAGGGCCGCTTTCAGAGTTTGAGCCAGTTCGGCAATCTGGCTCCACCCCTGCGGATCACCGGCGCCGGCGCCGCCGGCCACGATGACGGGAGCGGATTCCAGCGCTACACCCTCGGTGGCCTCCCGGACGACTTCCAGCGTCTCAATCCGTCGCGGGATATTCGCAGGAACCTCTATGGGGATAATCTCACCCGTTCTGGTTTCATCCGGTTCGGGTTTAGGGAAAATCCCCTGCGCAACAGTGGCCATCTGGGGGCGCTTTTGGGGACATATGATCGAGAGCAAACCCCCATATGCAGGGATTTTTGCCTCTAAGATGTTATTCTCACCTATTACCAGATCGATACAGTGCGCCGTCAAACCGGTTTGCAGTCTGGCGGCCACCAACGGCGCAAGCTCCCTTCCCATAGAAGAGGAGCCGATGAGCATGATTGCCGGTTGCCGCTCTTGGGCAAGATTGACAATCATTTCGGTATAGATTTCCGGTTGATAAAGTTCCAGCTCTGGGCCGCTGCCCAGGTAGACGGTATCCGCACCGGCAGCAATCAATCGTCGGGCCTGTTCCTCAACATGATCCCCCAAAAGGACCGTTTCTACCGAAGCCCCGAACGCATCAGCCAGTTTGCGCGCCTGACCGATGAGTTGAAACGACACGGATAAAATTTGGCAGTCAATCTGCTCGGCGAGGACCCAAACAGAGCTCTGTGTATTTTCCATTTTTCTTTATAAAACTCCCACATCTGCAAGTTTTTGGACCAACAGCTCTGCTTTTTCATCTCTGGTGCCGGCAATCATTTCAACCTCGCGTTTGCTTTCGGTGGCACTGAGTTCTGAAACAATTGTCGGTGAGCCCTTCAGACCCACAGCGTCTTCGGCCACGCCGAGATCACTGACCGCCCACCGGGTAATTTCCTTTTTGCGGGCCTTGATAATGCCTGAAAAACTGAGCGTCCTGGGTGTATTCAGATCTCGGGTGACCGTGAAGACCGCCGGAAGTTTGACCTGCATCAGCCGGTATCCATTTTCAAGGCTTGCCTTTACCTTCCAACGGTCTCCAGCGGATTCGACAATCTCTTTTACCATCGTTACGACGGGTATTTTTAAAAAGGTCGCCAGTTCCGGACCCACCCATTCGGTGCTGCCGTCGCTGCTGGCCATTCCGCAAAAGATCACATCATAAGAACCGATCTTTTCAATACCTTTGGCAAGGCTAAAAGCCGTGGCATAGGCATCCGCACCGCCAAAAGCCGGATCACTGAGCAAAAATCCCTGATCCGCACCCAAGGCCAAACACTCCTTAACGATATTCCCCGCCTCCGGAGGTCCCATACTGAGCACCGTAATGTGCGCATCCAAGTGCTCTTTGAGCTGCAGCGCAGCTTCGATTGCATTTTTATCAAGCGGATTAATAACCAGGGGGACGTCACAGCGCAGCAAGGTTTTGGTGTGCGGGTCAATTTTGATGTTGCACGCCTCTTTGGGATCAGGTACCGCCTTTACACAAACGACGATGTTTAGCATAGCTTAAATCCTATTCCAAAATATGAACAAGAAGACTGGCCAACCAGAGAAAAAACCCAAGCTTATCTGGAAAATTTAAATTCAATCACGAAATCAAAATCTAATATTGCTCAGTTTCATACAGGTTACGATAGCACCCAGCGGCCGATGATTACTTTCATAATATCGGAGGTGCCGGCTGAAGGCCCCAGAACAAACGAATCACGCAAAAATCGGGTTACCGCATATTCCTCCATACAGCCGTAGCCGCCATGGATATCAACAGCCATTTTGGCGGCCTTTTGGGCGGCTTCGGTGGTAAAGTATTTTGCCACGGCATATTCATTGCTTGACCGCTGAGCCTTGTCCTGTATCGCGGCTGCCCGGTATGCCAAAAGACGACCGGCTTCCAAATCAATTTTCATCTCGGCCAGTTTGTTTTGAATCGCGGGTAAGGCGCTAATCGGTTTGCCATACAGAATCCTTTCATTGGCAAATTTTATAGATTCTTCCAGACAGGCGGCCTGCAACCCTAAAGCACAGCCGACCATGCCCCCCCTGCCGACGTCGCCAATTGCAGCCATCGAAACCTGCAAGCCCTTGCCTTCCTTCCCGAGCAGCTGGCTCTTGGGAATCCGAAGATTTTCAAATGCCAGTTCACCCGTATTACAGCCACGCATACCGACTTTGTGCTCTTTGTGGGTAGCGCGCCATCCGTCCATGTTTTCGTCAATCGTAAGCGCACAAAATTGTTTGGGATCATCTTCGGATTTTGCTAAAATGTTAATGGTATCGGCAATATGGGAATTGGTGATAAAGCATTTGCGGCCATTGACAATAAAATCATCGCCATCTTTCTTATAAGAGGTCCGGATCCCTGTGGGATCGGAGCCGCCGGTCGCCTCGGTTACCGCCGTGGTCGCCAGTCGCTCACCCTTGGCCAATCCGGGTAAATATTTCTTTTTGAGTTCATCACTGCCGAATTTCACAATCGGCTCGATTCCCAGTGCAAAAACCTGGAGCATCATGGTCGTGGCCACCGAAATTCGGCTGATTTCCTCAAGGGCGATCATACGGGCCGTATACCCCAGCCCCAGCCCGCCGTATTCTTCCGGAATGGTCAGGGCCATCATCTCGGCTTCGCCCAGGGCCTTGACGACTTCATCGCTGACCTCGCCTGTTTTTTCCATCTCCGCCACATGGGGCGCCACCATGGTTTCCGCAAACTCACGTGCGGCTTTTCTGAACATTTCCTGTTCTTCGGTAAACGTAAAATCAATCATGTCTAACCTTCCTTTCTTCCAGTTTGTTGTCCGTGCAGACTTGCTGAAGTTTCATGGGCTTTTTTTTCAGGTTGTCAAAATATTCGATAAGAGAATTGATAGCCTTATCGAGATCGGTTTTAGATTTATTGACCCCATATGATAAAGAAGCGCCCATCATTCCGTTAAACAAAATTTCGGTGACCGTGTCGGTGTTGACGTCCTTTCCCAGATCACCGGATTCGACTGCCTGATCCAATATCCATTTGATCATTTTTTTAAGCCCGATAAAGCCTTTTTCGATTTCTTTTGATAAATGCGGACGCTGGTCATTTAGTTCGGTGATAAGGGTAATAAAAACGCACCCCCCCGGAAAGTTGTCGGCATCTTTTAAGTAGCGGTCTTTATAATTATTGAGAAGGGTTTTGATTTTATCAGCTGGACGTTTGAGCGCATCAAGACCGAAAAGATTCCTCTCGCGCCAGATGATGCGTGCCTCATCAAGGACTTTGAAAAAGAGGTCTTCTTTACTGGAAAAATGATTATAGAACCCGCCTTTGGAAGTGTCGGCAGCTTCTAAAATATCGTGCATGGATGTGCTCAAAAAGCCTTTTAAGGAGAAGAGTTTCAAGGACTCATGTATAATTTTTTCTTTTAAATTCATCATTGCAACCCCAAAAAAAATGGAAAGACAGACCGGTCGGTCTGTCTTTTTTATTATGGCACCCCTTCCCTGTCAAGTATAATTTGAGATTATTAAAAGAGAATTTAGTTTTAAAATCCGCAATATTTTTTATTCAAACTGGCCTTATTGCCTATAATGATCGCTTTAACAAACACGTATTGACATCCTCAGCCATCTTCATTATTTTCCGTGCTGTCCTTGCTGAATAAGCGGATTGGCATTAAAGGCAAGGGTGTCTACTACCTGACGGAAGAAAGAGAGCGCCTGAAAGAAAAATAGTAATACTCAATTAGCCGCGGGCCTCCACTGACTAGCACAGGCAATATATTTTTAGCCGTGTCTATCGGAGGCGGCGCCAAAAGGTTTGTGTAAGTCTGTGTGGGTCTGTGGCTAAACAAATCCTGAAGATCATGTAAAAAAATGAAGCAGGTAACCGCCGCGATTTTAATAAGAGAAGGCAGGCTCCTGATCGCCAAGCGCAGGGCCGGCGACCGCCAGGCCGACAAATGGGAGTTCCCCGGCGGCACCGTTGAGCCAGACGAAACTCCTGAAGCATGCTTAAAGCGGG
This sequence comes from Desulfobacterales bacterium, assembly GCA_050123755.1. Classification (GTDB taxonomy): domain Bacteria; phylum Desulfobacterota; class Desulfobacteria; order Desulfobacterales; family JAHEIW01; genus JAHEIW01. The sequence continues at coordinate 1,034 of JASFGM010000057.1, read as the reverse complement.
AGATACAAGAAGAATTCGGCATTACCATTTCAGTCGACAGATTTTTTGGGGAAAGTGTTTATCACTACGATCATGGCTCAATAAAGCTACGCGCCTATCGGGCACACTGGCAGTCTGGCAAGATTTTGTTAAAAGATCATGCGGATTACAGGTGGGTGTCCTCAGCGCAGCTTACCGAATATGACTTTTCACCGGCCGATATTCCCATTGTGGAAAAACTTCAGAATCCGGAAATTGAATTTTAATTGTGAATTCAAAGATTAATTAACCACAGACCCACACGGACACACACAAACGGTTAAAAAACTGTAAACATTTTTATGCTACGCGGCTAATTTAAATAATCCGTTTCGTTGGCGCGCTCAAGCGACGGCAGATCGTCCAGGCGAGAAAAACTGGTCTGTGTATGTCCGTGTGGGTCCGTGGCCAATATAAGACTTTGGCTTCCCGCATCAAAACCGCATCAGCACTTCCAGGTGATTTTTGACCTATCCTTTATTTTAGGCTAAAATTAAAGTTTATGACTCAATGGGTCTTTCAACGATTTGTTCTCATTAAATATATTGGCGGCATAAATGCATCTTTTGGGCAGACATAAAAAAATCTGGATTGCAGCGCTCTGCGTTTTGATGGGTCTCACACTGGCACAGAGCGCCGTGCCACCGGTTTTTGCTGAGGAAACAAAAGCAGAAAAAGCCCGGCAGCGAATGCTGAACCGGGAAGCTGTCAATGCGCTCTGGCGGTTAAAAAAGGCCTTAAAGGAGGACGGGTTTTACAGTGGCCGCGTCAGGCTCAATGTCTGGCGGGTTGCCGCCATCGAAGCCGGTAAATTCGACCCGGAACAATATGAAGAATTCAAGAAGCAGCTCTATGCAAAGTCGGTTAATGCGTCGTTGAAATGTTTCGAATATTTTTTAGAACAAAACAGCTATCATGATGCCAATATGTGCCTGCAGACCTGGAAGATGCACGCCAAAGAAATCGATATGTTTGATGAGTCCGCCTACCAGGAGTTGGTTAAACGGCTCAACGGC
>JASFGM010000056.1:0-9494 GCA_050123755.1 Desulfobacterales bacterium | reverse complement strand
GCAGGCGGCGGTAATGGGACTTCCCATGATCGATGCGCCTGCCAACGGCCGCGCCCACCCCACAGGCTTGATGGGTGCCATGGGGATTCATCGGCTCGAGGACTATGTTTCAATTCAAACGGCTGTGGGAGGGAATCCGGACAGCGATCGATATCTGGAGGTGGTTGCCAAGGGAAAAGTAAAAGTCACAGCGGCACTCATCCGCTACGCCTCGGTCCAGGCCGGCGGCATTGTGGCCGTCAGTCGTGATCCGATCGATGCAGCCTACTTAAGAAAACACGCCGCTCCGGGAGGTACTTCCCAGGCCATTAAGGTGGGTGAATCGATTTTGGCGGCCCGACCCCAAGGTGCTGAAGCGGTCATCAGGGCAACCGTTTCAAGTCTCGATGGTCAGATCGCCTGTGAGGGGAAGGTGGTGGAAGTCGGCCTGGAAACAATTGGCGGATATGACATTGGATCGGTCTTGGTGGATGGCGACAAACGCTGTGAAATCACCTTCTGGAATGAATTCATGACTTTAAATATCGACGGGAAACGCGTAGGGACCTTTCCGGACCTAATCACCCTCCTTTCGCTGACATCGGGTCTCCCGGTTGGATCGGCTGAAATCATCCGCGACCAGGAAGTTGGTGTCTTATGGGTTCCAAGGGATCATCTGATTCTGGGTGAGGGCGTTCGCTTGCCGGAGACCATTGCGGAAGCCGAAAAAGCCATTGGTAAACCCTTGCTAAATCTATAACAGGATCAAGCCGCTAGAAAGGAGGCCTATGCTGCTGAAAGAAATCATTGAAATTTGTGACCTGCTGGATGACGGGAGCATTTCGGGTGCAGCGGTCGCCGGCCTTTTTGAAAACTTCGACCTGCCCCCGGTGCATGTTGAAACGATTCAGGGAGAAAAAGGCAAGACCGATGTAGTGCGGGTCGTCATCCCAGGACAAGATGGAAGACTCCAAGGAGGGAAAGCACCGACCTTAGGAATCCTGGGGACCCTGGGGGGATTAGGGGCCAGACCGGACCTCCTTGGGTTGGTGTCAGATGGTGATGGTGCCATCGTAGCCCTGGGTGCCGGACTCAAGCTTGCACGCATGAAGCGCAAAGGGGATCAATGCCCGGGGGATGTCATCATGGCCACTCACATCTGTCCCGCTGCGCCGACGACCCCTCATGAACCGGTCCCCATGATGGGATCGCCGGTCGGGATTTTCGAGCAAATTACGGCTGAAATCACACCGGAGATGGAGGCCATTCTATCGGTGGATACGACCAAGGGAAACCGGGTCATCAATCACCATGGGTTTGCCATCTCGCCGTCGGTCAAAGAGGGTTGGATCCTGCGGACCAGCGAAGACCTGCTGCGGATCATGGAATGGGTCACCGGGGATTTCCCCACTGTCTTTCCCATCACCATGCAAGATATCACCCCATACGGCAACAACATCTACCATATCAACAGTATCATGCAACCGTCAGTGGTAACCGATGCGCCGGTGGTAGGGGTGGCGCTCACCACCCGCGCAGCGGTCCCCGGATGCGGCACCGGCGCCAATATGCCCTTGGGTTTGGAAGGCGCCGCCCGCTTCTGTGTGGAAGTAGCCAAGGTATTCGGATTAGGAACCTGCCGCTTTTACGATGAGGCTGAATTTACAAGGCTCAAAGATTTATACGGATCTATGGACGGGCTGCGGCAGCGGGAGGTGTGATGAAACAGAAAATCGGCATGATCACAGTGGGGCAGTCGCCCCGGGACGATATCGCGCCAGCCATGTCCCGGATCCTCGGACCGCGGATCGAGATCATTCAAAAGGGTGCACTTGACGGGCTTTCTGATACAGAGATTAAAGGCTTAAAGCCGGTGGCCGCCGAGGTTCGCCTGTGCACCCGCCTAGCCGACGGCCGGCAAGTGGTGGTGGTCAAGGAGAAGATTCTTGCCCTGGTCCAGGCTAGGATCGATGATTTGAATCAGGCGGCGGTGGATCTTATTGTGCTTCTGTGTACCGGTCATTTTCCGCGCTTTGAGAGTCAGTGCCTGATCGTGGAAGCTCAAAAGATCGTGGATAAATGCCTGGAAGCCCTGGTGGATGACCGCTACACACTCGGAATCGTGGTTCCCCTGGCTGAACAGATGGATCAGGCCCGACAATCGCTTTCCCATCTTACACCCAAAATTGATGTGGCCACCGCTTCTCCTTACGGATCCTTCGAAGCGGTTCAAAAAGCGGCCGCAAAACTTTATCAGAATCGGGTCGATCTCGTGGTCTTGCATTGCATGGGGTTTTCCGGCGAACACCGGCAGGTAATGCGCGCAGTAACGCAAAAGCCGGTACTTGTTGCCAATTCCATCGTGGCACGAACCCTGGCAGAACTGCTGGCAGGCTAACCGGGGTTCGTTGCTGAAACTAATAATTCTCAGAAAAGGAGGGATCTGATGAATAGCAAAAAATGGTGCTTAATAGTTGTGGCAATTGTCGGCGTAATTTTTCTCTTTAACGGATTGGGCCAAGCCCTGGAAATGCGTGATGGCAAAAAAATCCTGGTTTACGGTGCCAGACAGCCGGCTCCCAACATCGATCCGAGTCAGTATTACGACTGGTCGACGCGTATGCTCCAGCAGAGTCTCTATGATGCCCTGCTGAAGTATGTGGGCAGCCCGCCCAAAGTTATCCCCTGGTTGGCCACGAAATGGGAGGTGAGCCCGGATGCCAAGGTCTGGACCTTTAAGCTGGTGAAAAACGCCAAATTTCATAATGGCGATCCGGTGACGGCCGAGGCAGTAAAATTTTCCTTCGAGCGGACCTTAAAGATCAAAAAGGGACCTGCCTGGATGCTGCTGGATGTGCTGGATCCTTCTGGGATCAAGGTGGTCGATGATTATACCATCCAATTTACGCTTAACAAACCCTATGCACCTTTTGAGACGGTGCTTCCCTGGTGGTACGTCATGAACCCCAAGGTGGTGATGGCACATGAGAAAGACGGCGATATGGGTCAGGAGTGGATGAAAGACGGCGATGCCGGTTCGGGTCCGTTCAAACAGAAACGCTGGGAGCACGGGGTTCTCTATGAGTTGGAAGCCGTGGCAGATTACTGGCGAGGTTGGGAAAATCCCAATCATATTGACGGCTATATCTTCAAGCTGATTCGCGAGGCGAGCTCCCAGCGAATTGCCATCCAAAAGGGCGAATGCGATATCGTCGAGGGAATCAGCCCCGAGGATTTTGATCTTGTGGCCAAGATGCCGGGTATTTATGTGAGCAACGATCCCGGGCTGACGACCTTCGGAATCAAAATGAACAACCAGAGGGGACATACCAAGGACATCAACCTCCGCAAAGCCATCTGCTATGCCTTTGACTACGACTCCTTGATCAAAATCTATAACGGCAATGCGATTTTGGAGGACAGTCCCTTTCCCGTTGGACTCAAGGGGCACATATCCTTAAAGGACAAGATGTATCGCCAGGACCTGCAAAAAGCCAAGGAATATATGAAAAAAACAGGCTATCCCGACGGCGGAATCGAACTGGAATACGTCTATGTCCAGGGCCTGGAAGAAGAGCGCAAGATGGGCCTTGTCCTGATCGACAACCTCGGCAAACTCGGCATCAAAGTCAAGATGGTTCCCTTGACATGGCCCAATATGGTGGCCAGAGGATCCAAAGTGGACACCTCTCCGGATATGATAGCGATTTTTGCCACCCCCGTCTTCAATGATCCCGATGTGGTGGCATATCAATATCACAAGAATTCATGGGGCAAATATTACGGAACCGCTCATTATAACAATGCCGAGGTCTGGAAATTGGCCGAAAAGGCCCGAGTGATTGCGGACTTTAACGAGCGCATGAAGTACTATGAAAAAATCCAGAATATGATTCTGGATGACGCCCCCGAGATTTTTGGCATGCAGTACAACCGCCGCTGGGCCTTCCGGGACTATGTCAAGGGATTTGTATTCTGTCCCATGCGCTTCACCGGCGAAATTGATATGTATCCCATCTATATTCAAAAATAATCTCTAACAATTCATGGGGGAACTTCCACGGGGAGTTCCCTCAGTGAATTGATAAACCTCGTGCCAAAGGCATTCACGGTGTAGATGAAGCGCTATATCGTCAAAAGGTTTTTGCTGATTTTTTTAACACTTTTCGGCCTCATTACAGTCGTATTTCTGATATCCCGGATTGCGCCCGGAGATCCGGCCCGCCTCGCGGCCGGTCCGGATGCCACGGCTGAGATGGTAGAGGTCATGCGCAAAGAGTTTGGCCTCGACCGCCCGGTCATTGTCCAGTACCTCTCATATTTCAAAGGAATGGCCAGCGGCAACCTCGGCCGCTCCATTCGCACCCGCCACAATGTGATCGATGACCTGATCCGGTTCTTTCCGGCCACGCTTGAGCTAACGGTTTTTTCACTCCTGCTTGCTGTTGTGCTGGCCATTCCTTTAGGGGTTCTCTGCGCGGTTTATCGTGATCGTTTATTAGATCATGCGGCCAGGGTCTTCTCTGTTTCGGGCATGGCCCTGCCCATGTTTTGGCTGGCTTTGATGCTGCAGCTCTTTTTGGCCTTAAAATTCGACTTTCTCCCGCTGGGGGGGCGCCTGGGCCTGTTAACCGAGCCCCCTGCAAAAATAACCCATCTTTATTTAGTGGACAGTCTACTTACCGGAAATTGGGGGGTTTTCAAAGATGCCCTTCTGCATATTCTTTTACCGGCCTTTGTGCTCTGCTTTCCAGCTTTGGCCAGCATCATTCGCGTAAACAGGGCCGAGATGATAGAGGTGCTCAACCGGGATTTTATCGTCAATGCCCGGGCCCACGGGGTCTCCAAGGTTCGCATCATCGGTCAATACGCGTTGAAGAACGCCCTGATTCCCACCATGACCATGATCGGATTGCGGTATGGATGGATGCTGGGCGGAACCATCCTGGTGGAGACAGTATTTGATTGGCCGGGCATCGGGCTTTATGCCGTGCAGTCGGCCGTCTATTCGGATTTTCAGCCTATTATAGGGGTTACCCTTTTGATTGGTATTAACTTCATGTTGGCCAATCTGATTATCGATTTGATTTACGGGGTATTGGACCCGCGCGTACGGTATGATTAAAGGGCGGACGAAGCGATGAATCAGAAAAGCATCCCTATTGATAACCAGCCCACGAGCGCATTGGGATTTTGGGCTCAGTGGAAAGAGGAACACGAGAGTTTTTTTCGAGATGTTCGTCTGTCCTTCTATCTGTTCAGCCGAAGCCCCCTATCGGTGACCGGCATGGTCCTGGTGGGCGTCTTTTTTTTGATCACCTTGATCGGGCCCTGGATTGTGCCCTACCCCGAGGACGCCACCGGGGCGGTCCATATGTCCCAGAAGTTGACGGCACCGGGGTCTCAATTCTGGTTTGGAACCGATGAAATGGGACGCGACGTCTTTACCCGGGTCATCCTCGGGACGCGCGTTTCACTGAAAATCGGTCTAATCATCGTCTGCGCGGCCATGGGTATCGGAGTGCCGTTGGGGATCACAGCCGGATTTGTGGGGGGGTGGATCAACGAAGTCATCATGCGCATCACCGATATCTTCTTGGCGATTCCCGGACTCATCCTGGCTTTGGCTATCATCGGGGCGCTCGGCCCCGGGATTACCAACTCTATGATTGCGCTTTCCCTGGTGTGGTGGCCCGGATATGTGCGCCTAGTTCAGGGAAAAACGCTCTCTCTCAAAGAGGAGTCGTTCATTGAGGCGGCACAATCCGTGGGGGCGGGCAAGACCCGTATCATCTTTTTACACATCCTCCCCAATTGTACTTCCCCCATCATCGTCAAAGCTTCCATGGACATGGGGATGGCCATTTTGGCGGCTGCCGGTCTGGGATTCATCGGGGTGGGCGCGCAACCCCCGGCACCGGAATGGGGGGCCATGATCAGCATAGCACGCCATTACCTGCCCAACTGGTGGTGGTATGCCCTCTTTCCCGGGTTGGCGATCTTCGTCACCGTTTTGGGTTTTAACCTGCTTGGAGATGGTCTGCGCGATATCCTGGATCCGCAGAGCCGAGGGTATTATCGCGAATGAAGACGGAAGCCAGCATAATGGAAGTAAAAGACCTCAAGATTCATTTTGACACCTTTGATGGGACGGCTCAGGTTTTAGACGGCTGCTCTTTCAGGCTCGGGCGGGGCGACACCCTGGGGCTCGTGGGTGAGACCGGCTGCGGCAAGTCGATCACAGCCAAAGCCATCCTCGGGCTCCTTCCGGTTCCCCCCACCCGAATCGTATCTGGGGAGATCCGCTTCCATTCCAGGGACCTTCTGGCTTTACCCGAAAAGGACCTTGAAAAAATTCGGGGAAACCAAATCGCCATGATTTTTCAGGACCCGATGACCTATTTGAATCCTGTGTTCTCGATTGAAAAACAGATGATCGATGTCATCCGGGGACATGCCCACCATACAAATAAAACGGTGTCTCGCAAGACGGCCCGGGAGAAAGCCATCGGCCTCCTGGATGCCGTCAATATTCCGAATCCCCGCAAACGGATTAGAGAATTTCCCCATGAGTTTAGCGGAGGAATGCGGCAGCGGGTATTGATCGCCATGGCCCTAGCGGGTGATCCCGAGGTTCTCATCGCCGACGAGCCCACCACCGCTCTAGATGTCACCATTCAAGCCCAGATTTTGCGCCTGATCAGGGAACTGGTAGAGCATTTCCATCATTCAGTGCTTCTGATTTCTCACGATCTGGGAGTTGTGGCCGCTGTTTGTCGGAGAATTGCGGTTATGTATGCCGGCAACATTGTTGAGTTAACCACCATCGAGCGAATCTTTGAAAATCCATCGCATCCCTATACCCGGGGACTCTTGAGATCCATCCCCAACCTGGCCCGCCGTGAAGATAATCTTGTCGGGATTCCGGGCAGCATTCCCAATTTTATCGAACCGCCCCAGGGCTGCCGCTTTCATCTCCGATGCGACCATGCCATGGATGCCTGCCGCAAGGTCAAACCGGTTCTAAATGACATTGAAGCCGAGCATCGGGTGGCCTGTTTTTTGTATGAATCGTCATGGCCGAGTGCCTCTCGGCCCAAGAAAGGGATTAACTCATTGCCATGATGTTTTTAGAGGTCCAGAAACTCAGCAAGCATTTTGCGCTCAAAGAGGGATTTCTGAGCCGTTCAAAGGGAACCGTGAAGGCCGTGCGCTCGGTCAGCTTTCAGGTGGAAGCCGGAGAATCCTATGGGATTGTGGGGGAATCCGGTTCGGGCAAGACAACCCTTGGCCGTACCATCCTGCGATTGATCACCCCGACTTCCGGAAAGATCTTTTTCAATGGGGTTAATCTCTGTGAACTGGATCCGGGGATGCTTCGCCGGCTGCGGCGAGACATGCAGATGATCTTTCAGGATCCCCATTCCTCCCTGAATCCACGTAAAACGATTATCAAGAGTGTGGGAGAGCCGCTGGTGATTCACAATCACGTGCGCGGACGCGTCCTGCGACAGCGCGTCCAGGATCTGATGGAGATCGTCGGCCTTAAAAAAGAACACATGTACCGCTTCCCACATGAATTGAGCGGAGGGCAAAAGCAGCGTGTGGGAATTGCCCGGGCCCTGGCCTTGAACCCCAAGATGCTGATCCTGGATGAGCCTACATCTGCCCTGGATGTGTCGGTGCAGGCGCAGACACTGAACTTTTTGGAAGCGCTTCAGGAAAAGATGGCGCTCACCTATCTTTTTATTTCGCACAACCTATCGGTTATCCGTTACGTCTGCGACCGCGTGGCGGTGATGTATCTAGGGCGCATCGTCGAGGAGTCCGAGGTCAACGAGCTCTTTGACACGCCGATGCATCCTTACACCAAAGCGCTTTTGTCGTCGGTCCCGCTGCCGCAGGCCCAGCAACCCGATAAGGAAATCCTCCTGGAAGGCGATATCCCGAGCCCCTTCAACATCCCTTCGGGATGCTGTTTCCACACGCGTTGCAGTGAAAAAATCGGTCCGATCTGCGAATCTCAGGAGCCCGAACAAGTGCTTACATCTTCAAATCACAGCGTTCTTTGCCATCTGTGTGGATAGGGAGCAGCGCGCAGCTGTTCCTGCGGGCCTGTTGAAACCCTATCGCAGAGAAGAAAAAGGAGGATGAGAGGAAGCTATGCTGGATCTTTTAATTCGAAATGCGAACCTGCCCGATGGACAAAAGGGCATTGATATCGCCGTTGAAGACGGGTCCATTGTAAAAGTGGGGCCGAAACTCGATGTCCAGGCAACCCGTCAGATTGATGCCACCGACCGATTGGCGACACCGCCTTTTGTTGACAGCCATTTTCACTTGGATTCAACGCTTTCCTACGGCCAGCCGCGCGTAAATGCAAGCGGCACCCTGTTAGAGGGCATCGAACTTTGGGGCGAGCTAAAACCGAATCTGACTGTTGAAAATATCAAAGCCCGCGCCAGAGAACTTTGCCATTGGGCCATTGCCCGCGGCACTCTGGCCATCCGCAGCCATGTAGATGTCAGCGACGATAGCCTTTTGGCGGTCAATGCCCTTTTAGAGATCCGTGAAGAAATCAAACCTTACATCGACCTGCAACTGGTCGCCTTTCCCCAGGATGGGTATTATCGTCACCGCGGAAGTGTTGTGAATCTGGAGCGCGCTTTAGATATGGGTGTCGATGTCGTTGGCGGAATCCCCCATTTTGAAAGAACCAGGGAGCAAGGTGCGGCGTCGGTCAAGGCCCTGTGCGAGCTTGCAGCTGAACGTGGTCTACAGGTGGACCTGCATTGTGACGAAAGTGACGATCCCCTTTCGCGCCACATCGAAACATTGAGCTTTCATACGCAACGTTTAGGTCTTCAGAATCGGGTCACCGGCTCGCACCTGACATCCATGCATTCCATGGATAACTACTATGTAAGCAAACTGCTGCCGCTGATGGCTGAAGCCCGCGTTCACGTCGTCGCTAATCCGCTGATCAACATTACGCTTCAGGGACGCCACGACACCTATCCCAAGCGGCGCGGTATAACACGGGTGAAAGAGCTGATGCAAGCCGGGATCAATGTGGCCTTTGGCCACGATGCCCTAATGGATCCCTGGTATAGCTTCGGCTCGTGCGACATGATAGAAGTTGCCCACATGGGATTACATGTGGCCCAGATGACCAGCGTTGATGAAATGCGTCAGGTGTTCGCGGCGGTCACCACCAACGGTGCCAAAGTCCTGGGGATTGAAAACTATGGAATCGAGCCGGGGTGCAATGCGGATATCGTTATTCTTCAAGCCGGCGACGCGCAGGAAGCACTACGATTGAAGCCTGTTAGACTGTTTGTGATTCGCCGCGGAACCATCATTGCCGAAACATCGCCGGTTGTCAGCCGGCTGGAACTGGCAGATCGGACGGTCGAGGTGGATTTTCACTGGCCGAAAGGGTCGAATTGAGTTCAAACTCAATTCGATGTTATTCGTTATTGGTTATTGGTTATTCGTTTTAAGAAATCGACTAT
>JASFGM010000055.1:0-9616 GCA_050123755.1 Desulfobacterales bacterium | reverse complement strand
ATGAAGCGTCTCATTTTACGCTACCAAGGTGCTCCTCATGAAAATAGATGAGAATCTTTTTGTTATTTGATGGATAATGATCAATTTTATTTCTCATCTATAGCTTCTTTTATAGCGGCGCGGGCCAGCAATCGAGTGGAATCCAGCACCGGCAGGGGACAATCGCGCGGATCAACAATTAAGGGGATCTCCGTACAACCCAGCACGGCCGCATCACAGCCTCGGTTTTTTAAATTCTGAATGACCTCATTAAAATAAAGTCTTGAATTCTCAGTGAAGACACCATTGACAAGCTCAGTAAAAATAATATCGTCAATTCGATTGCGGTCTTTTTCATCAGGTATTTGGCTGGTAATGTTAAATTTTTCCAACGTGCCGGGGTAGACCGGTCCCACCATAAGGTATTTGGTTCCTAAAATCGCCAATTGCTTAAAACCCTCTGCCTGGGCCTTTATAGCGACGGCTTCTGCTATATGAAGCCAGGGTATGGGTGACTTCTCTTTTACGAAATCAAATGCCTGATGGATGGTGTTGTCCGGACAGATCGCAAATTCGGCTCCGGATTGAGTAACTTTTTGGGTCGAAGAAAGCATGAGATCCGCAACGCTTTCCCAGTCTCCCTTTCGAATCGGAACCATGTATTGACCTAAAGCGTGTGTATGCATGCTTACCTCGGGATGCATGTGCTCGCCCATTTTCGATGGGGCCTCGGTGCAGATGGTCCGATAACAAAGTGCGGCGCCTTCGGCGCTGCAGGCGACAATTCCGATATGTTTTGGCATGTTCAACTTCCTTCCAGTAATTTTCAAAAGTAATTATACGGTAAATAAAATGATTGCAACAAAGGCGAATACCATTCCGGCACCTTCTTTCAAGGTGATGGGTTCTTTCAAAATGAAATAAGCCAAACCGATTGTGATCACCGGATTCAAGGCGATAAGGGTGGCGATAACGGAAACTTTGCCTTTCGGCATGGCAAAAAGGTAAAACAGGGCTCCCAGCATACCGAGCAGCCCGGTAACAAAAGCCAGAGACACGCCTTTGGGATGGATTTCTGGCTTAAAGTTCAGGAAAAATAAGATGATGAACGCAAAAATGGCACTGCCCAATCCTTCAAAAACCGAAGCGCTCAGCGGATTTATGTATCGGGTGGTAATTTTGGGGATAAAGCCCCAGATACCCCAACAGATCATTGTCATACTTGCCGGTAACAGCCATTCTTTCATTTAGCAATTTCCCATTTACCTGATCGGCAATTTGTTTTATTCTAGTGCCCTTTTAGATTGCTGCCACAAAATATAATTTCAGCTTTTTTTTAATTTGCATGTAAGACTAAGGTATTAAAATAATTGGGCTAGTTTTAGCAAGCTTTTTTAAAAAAATCAGCCCAAACAGGATGATGAAGGGCCTGATGCAGTGAAATTGGGTGCTTTTGTTTTACCAGATAATCAAAATTTTTTGACAGGGGGGCTATTATTAAACTTAAAATGAACGTTTCAAATTCTAAAAAGTGAGAAAGACATGGCTGAATTTAAATTTTCCAACATCGAAAAGGAAATACAAGCTTACGGATTTGACGGGGTTGTCAAAAGCCATTGTCGGATGTGTCATGGCGGCTGCGGGGTCTTGATATATACCCAAAATGGGGTGGTCAAAAAAATTGCCGGAGATCCTGACTGCCCGATAAACCATGGCACGCTGTGCAGCAAGGGGATCGCGTCGCCTCAATTGGCTTACCATCCGGATCGATTGACATACCCCATTAGAAGAGTCGGCCCAAAAGCCAGCGGCGAGTGGGAGCGCATTTCCTGGGATGAGGCCTTGGGTGCGATTGCCGAGCGAATCCTAAATTACAAAGAAAAATTCGGTGCTGAATCCATTGTTATGGGATACGGTACCGGAAGGGAAAATGAAGCCGTGATCTATCGTTTCGCCAATTTGCTGGGGACCCCCAATGTTTTAACAGCCGGTCACTTTTGCTATGGCCCGCGGATCGCCACCAGCATTATTACGTGCGGGACGAATCCGGTCGTTGATTACGAAAATCATCCCAAATGCATTATATTGTGGGGCAACAATCTGGTCATCAGCAATCCGGACGAATATAAAGGTGAGCCCTTTTCAGTGAGCCTGGACAAAGGCGCTAAATTGGTTGTTGTAGATCCGCGTCTGACAAGGGCTGCCGCACGAGCGCATCTATGGCTGCAGTTAAGACCGGGAACGGACACCGCACTTGCATATGGGATGTTAAATGTCATCATCAATGAAGCCTTATACGATAAAGAGTTCGTCGCAAACTATGTTCACGGCTGGGAGCCTTTTGTGCGTCGGGTCAATGAATATCCGCCGGATAAGGCCGCCCGTATCACCTGGGTCCCCGAAAATAAAATTATCGATGCGGCCCGATTATATGCCACCACCCCGCCCGCCGGCATTCAGTGGGGGGTCGCGATTGAACAACAAGTTAATTGTGCGGACAATGATCGCATCCTAATGGCCTTGATGGGCATCACCGGTAATCTGGATGTTCCCGGCGGGCAGATGCTGTTTCGAACCCCGAAAATCAACAATGTGGGCACATTCGGTGCCCACAAAATGCTTGCCGAAAATCAGGCCGCCAAGCGTCTGGGTGGTGATCGATTCCGGCTGGCGGGAAACTTTGGAATCATAAACCCCAAATGTGTCTGGGATGCCATCATTGAGGAAGAACCCTATGCGGTTAAAATGCTTTTTCTGATCAGTACCAATCCGATGTTAACCCGTGCCAACGCGAAAAAGGTCCGCGAAGCGCTGGAACACGTTGAGTTTATGGTGGTTTCCGACTTTTTTTTAACACCAACGGCAGAACTGGCCGATATCGTACTCCCATCGGCCACCTGGTTGGAGATGGATTATGTCGGCGATTTTTGGAAGCGCCACGGATACCTGCTGCCGCGCCGTAAGGCTGTTGAGATCGGAGAATGCAGATCTGACCATGAAATGCTGAATGAACTCGCCCATCGGGTCGGACAGGGCGAATACTGGTGGGATAATTTCGAAGGCGGATTGGATTATATCTTAGAACCCATGGGAATCACCTGGCAGGATTTCAAAACAATGGATTATATTCGCGGAGAAGTTTCCTATCAAAAATATAAGGAAAAAGGGTTTTCGACGCCCACCGGCAAGCTTGAAATCTACTCGACCCTTCTTGAAAAATGGGGCTATGATCCGCTGCCCCAGTTTCACGAGCCACCGGAAAGCCCATACAGTGCTCCCGAGCTTAATAACGATTATCCTTATATATTGATTACCGGACGGCGGCTGCCGGGCTTTTTCCATTCGGAAAACCGGCAGGTATCCTGGCTGCGTGAGTTGCATAAAGATCCTGTGGTAGAAATTCATCCGAAAACCGCTCAGAAAGAAGGTATCCATGAAGGCGACTGGGTTATCCTCGAATCGCCCAGGGGAAAGGTGCGGCAGCGAGCGAAATTTTTTGAGGGTATGGATCCGCGGGTGGTTTCTGCTGAACATGCCTGGTGGTATCCTGAAAAAAAAGATCCCGATCACGGGTGGGATGAGTCCAACATCAATATTCTGACAGATAATTCTTTTGCAAATTGTGATCCGGCGATGGGTTCCACCCATGTCCGCACCCTGTTGTGCAAAATATATCCGGAAAAAGAATAGGGGTTTAATATGACAGCATTGGGTATTTACATCGATGAGCAAGCGTGCTGGGGGTGTAAAACCTGTGAAGTTGCATGCAAACAGGAGATGAAGACCCCCGTGGGCGTTAAATTAATTGTGGTTGGCGAAGACGGCCCCAAAATTGTCGATCGGGCTCCGGCTTTTACCTATCGCATTAACATATGTAAGCACTGCGATGAACCGCCGTGTGCCGACGCCTGCCCCGAAGAGGCCGTTACCAAGCGATCCGACGGTATCGTGGTCATGGATTATGACCTTTGCACCGGTTGCCAATTATGTATCGAAGCGTGTCCTTATGATGCCATTGATTTTGACGATGAGAAAAGTATCGCTCAGAAGTGCAACCTTTGCCATCATCGGGTGGACCGGGGACTGATCCCGGCTTGCGCCGATAATGTCTGCCTGGCGCACTGCATTTATTTCGGCGACCCAAATGCAATCAAAAAATAAATTAGGCGATATTATGCTTGCATCCTGAAGAGCAAATAGGTAAATTTAAACGTAATAATGATCACAAGCAAAAGACGCAGACCATAAGTATGGGTGCATCCTGGCGTAAATTTAGATCCAAAATAAAAAGAGGAAGATAAAATGGGCAAATTAAAATGTACCGTATTTGTTCTCATTTTGTTGATTGTGGGATGTGCAAAGATTGGGGTCCAGAAACAAATGACCCTGTTTGATGAAACTATCAGAGCATACGACCGTGCGATTCGCTGGGGCGAATACGAGGAGGCGTTTGCTTTTAAAAAATTGTCGGATCAAGATAATAAATTGCCCGATTTTGCAGAATATCGTCAAATAAGGGTAACGGCCTACAAGGTAAAAAAGACGATTGTTGATGAGGAGGGTTTCTCAAAAGTTATGCGGTTTGTGGATATCCAGTACTATCGGATGAGTAACGTGACGGTGAAAACTTTCATTGATCGGCAGAAATGGGAATATAACGAAGAAAAAGACAGATGGTATCTTATGAGCGCATTGCCGGCCTTCGAATGAGCCCCGGCTGATAGTGGTTGTCAAAAAAACGTTGCGGTATTGAAACATTTTTTTCTACAACCACTTCTAATCCATTTCGAACATAGATAAAGGATGAAATCAAGTGGACTCGAAAAAATTTCTTTTCACTATTCTTGCAGCGATCTGCCTTTTTGGGCTGATGGCGTGTGCGCATTCGGGTGTTACCCCCACAGGAGCAGAAGCAAAAGCAGTCCCGGCGGCAAGCGGAATCCAGTTTGATTTTGCCGGTTCGGCAAGCTTAGCGGTAGTCAGTGGCGTGGAGAAGGAAGTACTGACGTTGAAGAATTTTCAGGTGGGTACCGGTCCTAACCGAATGCTGATCGTTGGTGTCCAGGCTGAGGAAAGGGGCAAAGAGAACGAGAGTGACATGGTTATTTCAAGCGTCACATGCGGCGAGCATGCGTTAACCCTGGTGCCGAACTCCGAGGTTCAGCTCTCATCGATTTGGTTTAAGGATAATACAGAATACTTCCTCAAAGTAGCTCTTTATTATCTCCTCAACCCGCCTTCCGGCAAACACGACATCACGGTAATCTTTGCCGGCCCGGTAACAAGCGGCAATGTGGGGGGCATCTCGCTTTTCAACACGGAGCAGGCGGCACCGGTGAATTCGGTTACAAACCAGAAGAATAATCCGAGCGGTAAGAAGGAGATTATCACCAAGATCACCACAAGAAGCAACGGCGCCTGGGTAATCGACTTCTTAGGCTGCGGCAAAAGAAAGAGTCGATTGGAAAATTTGACGAAAGACTATATCCAGCGTTTAGAAGCAATGGAAACAACCGGCGGAAAATCTACGCTTGTCGGCGGCACTATATCTGCTCCCCTTGCCGGCGAGATCACCCTGCATTGGGTTCAGAGAAGGTGGACGATCAATCGCCTGGCTCACGTGGCCGTTGAGATCGCACCGCAGAAATAGCCCGATAAGGTCGATGAGTTAGAGGCTTCGCCCCGTTTGGAATGTTGGAATGCTGGAATATTGGAAATATGGGTTTTGACCTCCAGCCCTTAGCGTCCATGGCTCAGGAGGATATTGGCCTGTTGGGTTAATGGCAAAAATCGTCTGGAAGATAAAATTTAAAATGGATAAGATCTTTTAAAGAGCCATTATCCCATGATTAAGGCAAAAATTCATGTGTCATAAATACAATTTATTTTCAATAAGTTGCATAAATTCCTAAGTTAAACCGCTTCACTTCGGGGGGCTGCGGCGCGGAATCTTCCAAAACTCCCAATCTGTTCTACCACCGGAATCCGAACCCATGATTGACGGGCCTCCACCACCGCCGGAGGTGGCCTTGCCGCTATAACTAAATGCAAAGGCAACGGAGTCTTGAGTCAAATCTAAACGCTCGTTGAAGGTTATCTCCCTTTCCAGACGAAAAACCTGATAACCAAAAGCTCGAATTCGTTTTGTGGCCAGAACGGTCCCGTTGCTCTCCAGAAAATGAATATATAGATGGAGATATTCCAGCGTGCTGTAACCCATTGTTATATAGTTGGCTAGTTTTACGACCCCTTTAACCTGCAGGCTTGGTGACGCTTCTTGATACTCATACTGAATCGTTAAGTCTCGTGTTTTCCAGCTTCCTTTATGCGGCCCGCCGTCCGCAACGCGTATCCGATCTTCTTCCGCAACCCAAGCGCCGGGGCTTAAGGAACTACCCCCCGCACAGGCAATGCACAGGTTTATCAATACAAACAACGTCAGTAACTTGGATGCCATTAAGCCTTTATTTTTTGATCGCATGTAATCCTCCCCAGTACTAATTTTTGCCTTTGAGTTCCCCCCAGATATAATTGAATAAGTTAAGGATGAAATACAAATATGCAATTTTTTTTATCTTGACAAGAAAATCAGGTAGTGTTTAATAAATAATATTTTTAATAAGTCTGATCTATTAAAATGGAGGGTAAAATGAGTATTGCAGCGACACTTCAACGATCGTTTCGAGATAAAAAATTAGATCCTTATCCCATGGAGATATTAAAAAGAGTTGATCGTCCCACGACACGGATCAAGGACGATGTAATCAAAAGAGTTGATGAGCGTGAAAGCGGATTTAATCGGGCTTTGCGGGGCGATTGGGGGGCCCAGCTTTCCAAGGAAAGGCATCGATTTGTGGCCAAACACCCCTTATCGGGAGCCCTGGTTAATATGCAGTTTACGTTGAGCGAAATTGTGGACGGTATTGCTGCTGCCCAAAAAGCTCCCGGAACAGACGACCCGGTTAAGATGGCGCGTCACATAAAAGAGACGGCCTATTTTCTGCGTGCGGATCAGGTCGGAATCTGCAAATTGCCCCCTTATGCGGTTTACAGTAACAGTATGGAGACCGGCGAACCGGTTGAGCTGAATCATAAATATGCCATTGCCATATTAATTGATCAGGATTTTAAAACCGCAAATGCAAGCGTTGGAAATGATTGGATCAGCAATTCGATGAGTTTTTTGGCTTATTCGACCTCGGGTTTTATTGCCTGTATCCTGGCCGACTATATCCGCCAGCTGGGCTATCCGGCCCGTGCACATCATGCCCGCAATTATCAGATCGTGGTTCCGCCGATTTTGCTCTGGGCCGGTTTGGGCGAAATGTGTCGGATCGGAGATGTCGTGCTCAATCCTTTTTTGGGGCCGAGATTTAAAGCCGCGGTCGTTACCACGGATCTTCCGCTTGCGATCGATAAGCCCATTGACTTCGGGGTTCAGGATTTCTGTGCAAAATGCAGACAGTGTGCGCGCTATTGTCCTTCCGGGGCAATTCCTTTTGGTGATAAGCTCATCCACAACGGCTATGCAAAATGGCCCAACGATGTGGAAAAATGCACGAAACAACGCGTCGGAAACAAGCTGGGGTCCGGCTGCGGCGTATGTGTTTGCGTTTGTCCCTGGAATAAACCTTACACACCGTTTCATCGATTTATACAATGGTCCATGCGCAACATCCCCGTGGCCCGGAACTTTGCCGTGTGGGGAGATGAGCTTTTTGGATACAATCAACCCAATCTTAAAAACAGGTGGTGGCTGGATCTGGAGGATGTGGATGGCGAGCTGGTGGTTCCGGCCAACGCAGGATCCAGGGGTAATTTCAAAGAACCAAAAACCTAAGATGAGCGTTTCAAATTCTAAAGGGGATAATTACTTCTTATTTTTAATGATTTCTATCGATTTGTATTTTAAAATTTGAAACCCTGCGGGATTGCCGATTTTACCGCATCTACTGTGTTAGATGCCGTACCGCATAGGCGACTATAGCGGAACAACATCTGCCTTGCAGCTGCGGCAAACTCGACAATCGCTCAACTTAGGTAAAAAGAAAAATCTTTCGGAAATAAAGCCAATGGAAACGAAAACATCGAAGCCAAAAATTATCGGAGAAAGCATGTTTCG
Organism: Desulfobacterales bacterium; assembly: GCA_050123755.1. GTDB lineage: Bacteria > Desulfobacterota > Desulfobacteria > Desulfobacterales > JAHEIW01 > JAHEIW01. Next base: position 1,515 of record JASFGM010000055.1, on the reverse strand, counting down.
ACCCTTGAACAAGAAACGGTTTTCCGATCGGATTGCGGATTTGATTCAGAAAAAAATTTTAGAGGACAGCCTTGAGGTCGGTACCAACCTGCCTTCGGAAAAAGCGATGGCAGATGAGTTTCAGGTCAGCCGCTCCGTGATCAGGGAAGCCCTGCGGATATTGGAGATATCCGGTCTTGTCAATATCAAAAAAGGGCCCACCGGCGGGATTTTTGTCTCCAATGTCTATCATGCGCCGATCAAAAGATCGCTTAATAACCTGATCACCTGCGGTGAGGTTACGGTCGACCATCTCTATGATGCCCGCTTGTTGATCGAACCGCACATTGCCGGGCAAGCAGCCGTACATGCCGGTGATGCGGATTTAGAAAAGTTTCGCGTGTTATTTGAAGATTCAGCCGCTCATTTTGATGACCCTGTGCGCCTTAAGCAAAATAATCTTGAATTTCACTTATTGTTGGCCCGGGCTTCCGGCAACCCGGCCTTGGCGGTGATGTTGGAGTCTGTATTTGAATTGTTGGTTGAACGAACCCAAAGCTATGTTGATCTTGCACTGGAAAGAAAATTTTTCAAAATCCATAAAGCGTTATTCGAAGTGATTAAGCGGCGGCAAGCTGAAGAGGCCAGCAGGCTTGTTCGGGAAGATATCATGGATGTCATGGAGACACTGAAAAAGTTCAACAAGCACGACGAGGCTGGGAGCACCTAATTGCATCTGTTTAATCGACACAATGGGGGTGAAAGTAAATGATTAATTTATTAGGGTATATCGTGATCTTTGGACTTGCGGTCCAGGCCTTTATCGGATTAACATTTTTGATTTCCTCTATCTGGGAAAAGGAGGAGCGGGCCTCAAAATTTGGTGGTATTCAATTTTTAGGCATGCTTGGTCTCCTGATTCTTTTTGTCTACTGGCAGACGAGCGGATTTTTCGTATCCGGGATCGGTCTTTTCGTCTTAATCAGTTCTCTTATCGTTGGTATTCTCGCTGTCTTTTTTTGTGTGCGGCAGACACCGGTGAATCAACGCGCCTTGGAAGGCACCAAGGGTTTGATTGTCGGTGAGGTCGAAAGATTTGATGAGCGCAAGCACGTCTTTGCCAGAAACCGGACCCTTAAACCGGGATCGGAGCCGTACCAAGCGTTTTACAAGGAAAACCCGGAACTTGAAGCGGGTGATGCGGCTAGAAGAGAAAAAGGCGGGCCCATGGGCCATCCGGGTCGGATAGACAGACCCCATGATGGCCCCAATGTGGCGGCCACCCTTGCATCGTTGTCGCTCTGCCTGTGGCTTTCATCCTTAGATAAGGTTAAACCCCAGGCCCATCCGGAGTGTAAAGGCAAAACGGTTGAAATGAGTCCTGAAGAAGCCAGCATGCGGGTTAAAGGTTTCGCCAAAAGTAGAGGTGCTGTTTTGGTGGGAATAACCGAGATCAATCCCCTTTGGGTCTTTTCACACAAAGGCGAGATTTTCCACGAAAATTGGCAAGACTGGGGTCGACCCCTCGAAGCTAAG
>JASFGM010000054.1:0-9648 GCA_050123755.1 Desulfobacterales bacterium | reverse complement strand
CGAAGGGGGCCTGCTGGTTCCCGCCGGACAAACGGAATTTGCCCGCGATCGTGCCTTTGGCTATTCCGCCTCGAATTTGCGTCACTGGGTGGCGGAAAAGACCGCCGGGCAAATTGCTGCCAAAGATGTGGCCTCCGTTTCAATCGAGCACCTTCGCAGGGAAGGTCCGCGATCAGCTACCTCCTTTCTGATGACCTTATCCGGTGGCCAGGCTTGTGTGGTAAATGCCGCCGGTTATCGCGACCTTGAAGTCTTTGTACTGGGATTACTCGCTGCTGAAGCCCGTGGTAAAAAATTTTTGTTTCGGACGGCGGCTTCGTTTGTGCAGGTTCGATCCGGGCTCTCCTCTCGTCCACTCCTAACGCAATCAGATCTGAAATTAACGCAGGCCGGCGGTGGTCTGATTGTGGTCGGTTCTTATGTCCCGCGCAGCACCGATCAGGTCAATTCACTTCTAACCCGTACGGATATTTTGCACACGGAGATAGATGTCGCCGGGCTGCTTGACGATCAGCTTCGCGAAGATGAGATCAATCGGGTGGTCAAAAAAGTTGATCAGGCGCTGCACGATGGTAACGACATCGTTATTTTCACCAGCCGCCAACTGAGGACCGGCAAAGATGCCGGGACGAGTCTGAAGATCGGACAAAACGTTTCCCAAGGGCTGGTCGCCATCGTAAAGCGCATTAAAACAGCCCCGCGTTACATCCTGGCTAAAGGCGGCATTACTTCCAGCGATATCGCCACGCAGGCATTAAAGGTCAAAAAGGCGATGGTCAGCGGTCAGATCCTGCCGGGTGTGCCGGTCTGGAAGCTGGGCGCTGAAAGCCGTTTTCCTGGTCTGGCTTATATCGTTTTTCCAGGTAATGTCGGTGATGCCAATGCGTTGGTAGATGTGGTTGTTAAGTTGAAGCCGAAAAATACTGACATTAATTAATCATTATAAGATAAAATCGTTAAAGTAAGAATGAATACAGGCTTGCAAGCCTGTTTTTATTTGAGAGCAAATTTTAGATTTTTTATGAACGATCTAAAATTTACTTGACAAAATATGATATTTATGATAATTATCTATATGTCCTTAGGACATATAGATAATTATCATATAACTATTATTAAATTAGAATCTGAAACCTCAACAATCCCTATTCGCTTAGTGCTGAATTTAAAATTAGAAATTATATCATATTGCATGATATAAAAATTATTGACAAATACTAAATAAGATGTTATATGTCCTAAGGACATATAACATCTTATTTAGATAAATCATTTCTGACAATGCTCATTCCTGCCAACATAAACAAGTCAATTGCCTTAAGCATCGGAAAACTAAAACAGCCGGTCATCACAAAATACCAGTTAAGTGTTTTAATATTCAAATCTTATCTGTCTGACTATAGTCTAAAAAATTTAAAAACGAAAAGAAAGCCTTATTCAAAAGCTTTCGACCAAATTCTTGATAATCTTCTCGAAATTGGTGTGATAAATGAAAATAAAGATTTCTCTGAGCTTTCTGTATTTAATATCTTAGGTAAAGATGATTCTGAATCTGAAGAAATAATATGTACGATAGATCCATTTTCATATATCTCCCATTTAAGTGCGATGTCATACCATGGGCTTACGGATAGAATGCCTAAAATGATTTTTATTTCTTCACCAGCCTCCCGCAAATGGAGCCAGTTCGCACAAAAATTGATGAAGAAGGATCTAGGCGAAGATTTTAACAATTATCGCTCTAGCAAGCTTCCTAAATTACAGAGAATTAGATTAAATAAAATTAATAAACAAGTAATCAATTGCTATTCAAGTATGCACTATGGAGCCTTTAAATCCATAAAAAGAAAGAATTTACGTATATCAACAATTGGTCGTACCTTTTTAGATATGCTGCGCAGACCAGATCTATGCGGAGGAATTCACCATATTATTCAAATATTTAAAGAATTCGGGCCACAATATCTTGGTTTAATTGTAGATGAAATTGATAGGCATGGGAAACAAATTGATAAAGTTAGAGCTGGTTATATACTTGAGGAAGTTTGCGGACAAAGGGATAAGACTATTGATAGTTGGATAAAATTTGTACAGCGAGGAGGATCACGAAAACTTGATCCATCAGAGGAATACAGCCACAGATATTCCGAACGCTGGTGTCTTTCGATAAACATAGATTAAATGATTAATAATGACAAAATATAACATTGCAAGTTGGGTAGAACAGGAAAATAACCCACGAAACAGATCTTTTCGTGAAGCGGTACACACGATCCTTATTGCCATTGCGAATAATGAAAATTTGCATGCAGATATGATCATGAAAGGCGGCATTCTCCTTGCACTCCGATATGAAAGCCAGCGTTATACAACAGATCTGGACTTTTCGACTTCAAAGACAATTAAGCAATTTAATAAAAATCGATTTTTCATGGAGTTCGAAAAAAGTCTCATCTCGGCAACAGAACAACTTGATTATGGTTTAGACTGTAGACTCCAATCTCACAGAGTAAATCCGCCATCCACCGAAGCTTCGTTCCCAACAATGAAACTTAGAATAGGCTATGCTTATAAAAACAATATTAGAGATCATAGGAGACTTCTTAAAAAACGATCAATTAATGTCGTTGATATTGATTTAAGTTTCAATGAATTTAACCAAGAAATTGAAATAATGAATCTAGCCGGAGGTGGAGATATACCAATATATAGCTTTACAGATTTAATAGCAGAAAAATTCAGGGCTATATTACAACAGGAGGTTAGAAACCGTTATCGCAGACAAGATATTTATGACATTTATCATTTACTTAATAAATTTCCGGTTAATGAGCCTAAAAAAAAGAAAATACTAAAAAGCCTATTGAAAAAATCCTCCACTAGAAAATTAAAAATAGAGAAAAAATCAATGAGACAAAGTGAAATTTTTAAAAGAACACAAAAAGAATATGATTTACTGAAGCAAGAAATATTAGGAGATTTACCTGATTTCGATAATGTCTACTCCTTTGCAAGAAACTTTTATGAATCCTTACCTTGGTCTAATAGCTGAAAATTCTATCATCAAATCTTCCACATACCATCCCTAAGCCTCATGCTTATTTTCGAGTTTAAAACGATTGCTCTGCTCTTCAAATTTTATATTGTGCATATTTGTCTGGCAATTCTCTTAAATCGCCCGGCGGACAAAAGATTTGCATTGCCGGGTAAAATCAATCAGTGAATCAAGTTTGCCTCTGGCGCTACCGGAATCAATCGATTCCTCGGCCCTCGCGATACCCACCTTAAAACTGTCATCAAGACCTGCCGACACGAATGCCGCCGCGGCATTTAACAGCACCACATCTCTTTTAGGCCCGCTTTCTCCACCCAAAATCTTTTGGATAATGACGGCATTCTGCTGAGCATCCCCTCCCCGGATCGTTTCGGGAGCCGCCCGTTTAAAACCATGTTCCTCGGGGGTCATTTCAAATGTTTTTATCTGGCCGTCTTTTAGCTCAGAAATCTGCGTCGCGCCGCAGATACTAATCTCGTCAAAGGTCTCCTCACCGCAGACGACAAATGCGCGCCGGGTTCCGAGGCTTTGAAGGACCGCAGCCATCTTCTCGGTAAGAAGAGGTTCATAAACACCCAGAACCTGAGCGGTCGCTCCGGCAGGGTTTGTCAAAGGCCCCAGCAGGTTAAAAATGGACCTGAGCCCGACATCCTGTCTGGGGACAGCCACGGCTTTCATGGCTCCGTGAAAGAGGGGCGCATACAAAAAACCGATCCCGACATCCTGGATACATTTTTCAACATCGGCATGATTGATATCCAGATTAACACCCAAACTGACCAGCACATCGGCGCTGCCACACTGCCTGGAAAGCGCCCAGTTTCCATATTTAGCTACGTTAAGGCCCGCACCGGCAACCACAAATGCGGTCGCGGTGGAAATATTAAACGTGTGCGTGCCGTTGGCCCCATTTCCGTGGGTATCGAGAATCGTTTCCTCCTCGACATTGATTTCATCGCGATCAATATTAATCAGTGGGCTTGCCAGTTGGATTTTATTTGTCCTGGCCCTTATGGCCTTGGCTGCTTCTGTAATCTCTTCAACCGTCTCGCCTTTTATCCGCAACGCCGTTATAAATGCGCCGACCTGAGCCGGTGTGGCCATACCGGATAAAACCGTCTCCATGACGGATTTCATTTCGTCTTCAGTAAGGTCGTCTCCTGTGACCACTTTTGCAATCGCCTGTTTAATCATGATTAAGTACCTCCTTGTTTTTGAATCCATCTCAAAAATGTCTTTTGGCCCAATATCTTTGTTGGAGCCTCGCCGCGATCTTGAACCAAAATCCTATTTTTGAGAAGGATTCTAGTACAAATGAAAAGGCCGTGGGATCTAAGCTCCACGGCCATTTATATGCATCAAAAAAACCGTGGGCGCCTCGGGAGGAGGCCCACGGTTTTTTATCTACAACTTTATGTTAGTTTGCGATGGGTGGGCGCAGCTCCCTGATAAAGGTGCGCCACCACCAATTCGTACATGATATTTCGAGATAAGTTGTTTGTTTGAGATTCATCATGATCTCTATAAAAGGGTCCCGGGAAAATGTCAAGCAAAAATCTCTTCTGCGCTTTATTCGAATCTTTTTATATCTTATTATTAGAAGTGGTTTTGAAATCACTTCTAGATTTAGCTGGCGCCGAGGTAAAGCTTTTTTATTTCATCATCATTTCTAATCTGCTCCGCGGGTCCTTCACACTTATTTTTACCCGTCTCAATTACATAGGCATAGTCGGACATTTGCAGGCTTCGGTCGGCGTTTTGTTCCACAATTAAAATAGAGGTTCCACGGTTGTTAATCTCTTCGATTTTATTAAACACTTCATGGGCCATTTTAGGCGACAGTCCTAAAGAGGGTTCATCAATTAACATAATCTCAGGATCGAGAAGCATTGCCCGGCCCATCTCGAGCATCTGCATTTCTCCGCCGCTTAACGTGCCCGCCTTTTGGTTTTTGCGTTCCTCTAAAATGGGAAACATGTCATAGACTCGCTCGATACCTCGCTCAATTTCGTTTTTTTCGGTTTTAATATATGCACCGAGCTCGAGATTCTCAAAAACTGTCATCAGAAGAAAGAGGTTTCTGCCCTGGGGCACCAAACAAAAGCCTTTTTTCAAAAGTTCAACCGGCGGGATATTGGTTATATCCTCGTCTTTAAAGATCACCTGACCCTCTCTGGCCTGCAAAATTCCAAAAATCGTTTTCAGGACGGTAGATTTGCCGGCACCGTTGGGTCCTATGATAGATACCATTTGTCCCTTTTCGACACTCAACGATACCCCATCGATAATGTTCAACTCTTTGGAATAACCGGATACGATATCTTTGATTATCAAAAATGCCACATTATCCTCCAAAATAAGCATTTAACACTCTTTCGTTATTTTGGATTTCTTCGGGAGTGCCCTCGGCAATTTTTTCGCCATAATCGAGGACGATAATCCGTTCACACAGGTCCATCACCACCTTCATATCATGTTCGATGATAACAAAGGTACAGCTATAATCCTTCTGAAGCTGGCGGATGCGTTCGACAATCTCACGTGCCAGCGAACGGTTGACGCCTGCTAGGGGCTCGTCCAACATGATGAGCTCCGGGTCGGACATCAAGACCATTCCAAGGTCCAAAAGCTTCTGCTGGCCATAAGATAAATTCTTGGCAAACTCATTTTTTACATGCTCTATTTTCAAAAATTCCAGCAGCGACAATGCTTTTTGACGATTGTCATCCTCCCGAATACGAAAAAGGCGGTTCAGCATGGTTCCCTGGTTTTCCTGGATCGCCAACAACATATTTTCCAGGATGGTCATTTCCGGAAAAAGCTGGGCTAACTGGAATGTTCGGCCGATTCCCATTTTATATGACCGGTCAGGCTTAAAATTCGTTATATCCTTATCTTTAAAGAAAACCCTCCCTCCAGAGGGTTTCAGTATGCCGGTGACACAGTCAAACAAAGTTGTCTTCCCGGACCCGTTCGGGCCGATCAATCCCAGCAGTTCGCCTTCATTAACTTGAAGACTCACTCCTTTTAGTGCTTCTAACTGATAGAAATATTTCTTTAACTCGCTCGTTTCCAGTATCTTCATTCGTATTTACGCTATTTGGTTAATTTGGGTGCTTCCCGGCCTAAAATTTTACGAAACGCCCAATCCCACAAAGTAACCAAACCTTTCGGCATAAAAATCAAAATCAACATGGCAACCAGTGCAAAGATGACAAAATGCAGCCCCTCGGCAATCCGGAAAACTTCCGGTAAAATCGTAATAATGATTGCACCGACAAATGGACCTTCGAAGCGCCCGGAACCTCCGACGATTACCATGAGTAAAAATTGAAAAGAAAAACCCAGATCGAAAATCGTAGGATCGATATAGCCCAACAGCGGGGAGAGCAATCCACCGGCGATCCCGGCAAATCCAGACCCAATGGCAAATGCAATCAGCTTGTAATTTCTGAGGCTCACCCCGAGCATTTCGGCCCTTAATTCGTTTTCGCGGATCCCCTTGAAGGCCCTACCCCATTGGGAATTAAGCGTCCAGTATGTCAGCAGCAATATGAAACATGCGATGATGGCGATAAGAATATGATATCCCATGTTCGAACTAAAATCGAGCGGACCTAATTTCGGCCTAAGAATATTAAAGACACCGTATGATCCCCCGGTGATTTCTTCTTCATTCATTAAAATTAAATAAACAATAATATTAAATCCCAGGGTAATCATGGCTAAATAATGATGCTTCACTTTTAAGGAAGGAAATCCCAGCACCAGTCCCAAAACAAATGAAATGACACCGCCTAACGGCAGGGCGAACCAAAAAGAGATTTTGGAGGATAATAAAGCGACGCTATAGGCACCGATTCCCATAAAAGCCGCCTGCGCCAGTGAAATCTGTCCCGCATAACCCAATATCAAATTAAGTCCGGCGGCTGTCAGTATATATATACATGTTAAACTCGCTAAATATAACATGTACTGGGATCTGAAGGAGAAGGCCGGAAGGAGCAAAATAGCCAGCAAACACAGCCACCCAATGGACGCGTTCAGCGGTAATCTTTTACTGGCTCTAACGGTATTCATATATCTCTTTTTCTCCCAGCAGACCTTCGGGCTTGAAAAGAATGACAACCATCAGGATGATGAGCACAAAAGCGCCCTTATACTGGGTAGATATGTAGGCTGCCGTAAAGGTTTCGATAAGCCCCACCAACAATCCGCCTAGCAGCGCCCCCCGGGTTTGATTGAATCCGCCAATGATTGCCGCGTAAAATGCCTTTAAGCCTAATTCTACACCCATGTCGTATTTTACCATATAAATGGGAGCAATCAGAATAGCTGAAAAGGCTGAAATGATCGCATTGAGCATGAAAGCGAAGAGAATCATTTTGGGGACATTAATTCCCAAGATATTTGCAACCTCACGATCCTGGGAGACGGCCTGCAGCGCTTTTCCGGTTTTGGTTTTTTTTACAAACAAATGCAGACCGCTAATGATTAAGGTGGCGACGAATATATTCCAGAGATCAACAGCTGAAAACGCTGCCGCGCCAAGATGAAGGGGTATTTTAGGGACAAGACTGGGGAAATGCAGGGCTTCCGGAGTCCACGCGATTATCAAAGAGTCTCTGACCATAAATCCAAGCGCAATCGTCGCAACAACTAAGGGCAACACCCCTTCTTCGATGAGCGGACGAACCAGAACCCGATTCATCAAATACCCTAACAGAAAGCCTGAGATAATGATGGTCAGGATCAATGCAATCGCAAACGGTATTTTTAAAACAAATGCCAGCAGAACCATTATAAACGCCGGCAAGGTAACAAACTCACCCTGGGCAAAATTGATCGTGCGGGAGGTTTGCCAAAGCAGCGAAAATCCAATAGCGATTAGCGCATAAACCGCACCAAGGGAAAGACCTTTAATAAGTAACTGTAAGATCATGCTGAAATTCAAAGAGTTGAATAAAAAGGGATCGGGGCAATTGCTCCCGGGGTCTGGTATAAAAATAGATCCCCCGGGAGCAGCATCTTTTCTCTTTAACTCCGGGAATTAATTACCTTTGAACCGATTTGAGTCGAAAGGCGGAATGCTCTTCGTGATCACATGCTTGCCATCCTGGATTTCGACCAAGAAACTTTCTCTATCGATATCACCGTTTTCATCGTAATAAATATCCATCAGGATATTGGGATGGTCTTTGACATAAAGGGTATGATTATGAAGTTTGTCACGCAGTTTCAGCTGATCAAATGCCCCGATTTCTTCCACCATGGCCTTAACGACATAGGTGCTGATATAGGCTTTAAAAAAATTGTGATCCGGTTTCTCGTTATACTTGGCACTGTATTTATTGGCGATGGCTTTCAGAGGCGGGGCTACCGGACTCAAGCCGACGTGGCCTTGGACACCATCTGCCGCTTTTCCAGCTAAGCGAACCGTATCTGCGGCTAGCAGAGTGGTATGGCCCACAATTTTTATCTTTTTATCGACTCCCATCTCCCGAATTGCCGGCAAAATCCGACCGCTTTCTTCCTCGTGGAGATAGATGAAGAGCGTATCTGCGGGTGATTTCTTGACACGGGCAAGCTCGCCGGTGAAATCCATTTGTCCCGGTTCGGTCGCAATATCAGAAACCAACTCAACGCCCTTGGCGGTGAGAAGGTTGACCAGGGCATCCCGTCCACCCTTGCCGAAGGCGTCGTTCACGTATACGATGGCCAGCTTTTTGACCCCGTGAACGTCGGTCAGCCACTTAACGACTTTTTTCATGCTCAAATCAGCGGCATAGCTGGAACGAAATATATTCTTATTGCCCTGCTGGGTGATTTTCGGTGCCTCTGAGCCCACAAATTGAGGTATACCGGCCTTTTCCAGAATAGACATATTAACAATCGTGGAGGAACTGTAGATCGTCCCCATAATTACAAAGGGTTTTCGCTCGATCGCCTTTTTCATGGCTGCAACCGAAACCGGCGCTTTACTCTGGGTATCAAGGGTGAAGGTCTCGATTTTCTTGCCCAGGATACCTCCGGCTTGATTAATTTCGTCCACCGCCATGTGCACTCCTCTTTCCCAATTCTTTGCGACCGTAGCACCCCCGCCGGAAACCTCGCAAACAATTCCGAATTTAACCGCATCGGCTGATACAGCTGGTCCGCCGATACTTAAGACCAATGTTACCGCCAATACAATCGGAATACTGATGGAAAAAATTCTGCGTATCATTTTGTCCTCCTTTCTGTAAATTCCTTAAACGCTCTCAAGCCTGCCAGTTTTCGAAAGGGTTTTAAGATAAATCGAATTGCTGGCAATAGACCCCTTAAATAGTTTACCACCTCCTTTGCGATTCGAAGAGCTTCTTGGGTGTTGAAGACTCATGTTAAAAATAAATTTCATATAAGATCTGCTCATAACTACACAAATTATGTCAAGTAAAAACGCCTATTGGTGTTCTAGATTTATCCCCCAAAAAAATTCTATTATACAGAATTATATTCTTTCTATTGAAATATTATACCTGTTCGCTTAAGTCAAGCTTTTTTAACAACTCAATAAAACTAGCCTGAAAAGAAACAACATCAGTATTTCTATT
>JASFGM010000053.1:0-9649 GCA_050123755.1 Desulfobacterales bacterium | reverse complement strand
AAACAGGAGACTGACACCTGAACTCGGAAACCTGCTTGTCCTCGATAGCCTTTAAGGCGAAAAATAAACATCAAGGTAGGCTTAATCCGAAAACGTGTTCCTTGCCCGTCCTTCCCTTGATCGTAACAGTCCCGAGGTCCTTTATCTTGAGGTCGTTGCGGATCAGTTCCGCAGTTTGCGAGCATACTACTATTTTTTCGGATAATTCTTTGTTCGCAAGTCCGGATAAACGGAAAGCCAAATTGGTACAATCGCCAACCAACGCCAAATCGGCTGCACGCGAACCATAGTGTGACATCGTCACCTTACCGGTTGTTATTCCCCAGCCCATCTGCAGATTATCGGCTGCAATATTTTTCCCGCTTAATTTGGCGCGAATCTCGTTTATCGTCTGGGTCTGCTGGATTGCGGCCTGACAGGCCAAAACGGCCTGTTTGCTTATCGGTTCAACGGCATGATCCCAAAACGCGTAGACGGCATCACCGGCGTAATCTTTAATGGTTCCTTTGTAATTGTACACAATGGCGCTGAAGGTATCAAATATTTCCTTCATCAGGGCATAGACATCGGATGATGCATGTGCCTGGGAGAAAGTGGAAAACTCCCTGACATCCGCGACGACATTGGTCACTATTATCTCGGTCGGGGTCACCCGGGTGCCGTCAGTTAATATCGCCGCATCTGTAACATGGGTAACATTTTCAGGGTAAAAGACGCGCAAAGAGAATTCGCCTAAACTAATGGTATCTCCATCCACAAGGTTACTGGATGCACCGGCTGCCAATCGGGTGCCGTTTACCCAGGTACCATTTTTGCTTCTATCGGTAATTCTAAGGTGTTCTGCCCGGCGGCTAATCACGGCATGATCCCTGGACACCTGTGCATCTTGCACTAAAATCCTTTTTTGAGGGTCGACCCCCTTGCAGCTTCGCCCGATAAAGACCTTATCGACGATTTCTAAATGTTGAGTTTGACGGTTCTCATCGACCCATTCTAAATATGGTTTCGGCATGATTCAACTTTCAGGAAGGGCTATGGCTTACATTCAGGTAATAGTTTAAAGATTGGATTGAAGTGCTTGATATTTAAAAATATACACTATATAATGGCGGCCAGAACGACTGTAATATTATCGGTTCCACCGGCATTTTTGGCTGTTTCGATGAGTTCTTCGGCCTTGCCGGAAATGTCGCTATCGGAACAAAGAATCTCCCTAATCTGCTCGTCTGGGATCATATCGGTTAAACCGTCCGAACAGAGAAGAAACATATCTTCTGCAAAAATTTTCCCGATAATCAGATCAAGGGCAAGCTCCTCCTTAATGCCAACGGCACGGAAGATGACATTGCGCATCGGATGGTCTTTCATTTGGTCCGCAGATATTAATCCCTCCTCAAACTGCTGCTGTACAATGGTGTGGTCTTGCGTGAGTTGCTCGAAATGACCTTTTCGTAAACGGTAGGTGCGGCTGTCTCCGATATGACCGACAATAAAACCCTCATCAGAAAAAGCCAAAAGTTCGGCCGTGCATCCCATCCCCTTGTGGCTTGTATTCTGAATGACATGCTCTAAAATTTTTTCATTTGCAGCATGAAAGGCTTTTTGAATCCGATATAAGACCTCTTTCTGAGAACGATCGTTATTTCCTGTAAAAATTTCTTGAGTTGTTTCGGCAAAAATTTTGCTGGCAACCTCGCCGGCGGCGGCCCCACCCATACCATCTGCTGTAAGACAAAAATCCAGCTCGGGGCTCACAACAAAGGCATCCTCATTATTTTTACGCTTAAGCCCGACATCGGTTTTGCCGAAAAAAATTTTCTGGTGCATGGTCAAGCGCCTCCAGTTAATGCAACCTAAAACTCATCTCAAAAAGGTGGCTTGGGGTTCAGGGCAAGGCGCAAATCGATTCGAAAGTCGTTGTTCCGAGCATACACGGTAGTATGTGAGCACTTTGAATCGGTTTGCAACACCGCCATGGACACTTGGACGCAATTTTGAGATGGGTTCTAATCTTTATCTGAGAAAGCATCGCTTTCCTTGAAATTTGTTTTCATAAAATCCGCAAGATCGGAGGCGTCGAACGTTATTTTAAATTCTTTTTTAAATGCCGCCAGATCGTCGTATAAGGCAGAAACGCTCTGGTATCTTAGATCTTTTTGTTTTTCCAGACATTTCATGACAATGCGGTTTAATTTTTCATGTACCTCGGGGACCAAATTTCTTACGGGTTCAATATCCATTCTCGGAATGGTGCGAATCGCATCAACATCGCTGCTAAATCGGTATACTCTCTTTCCGGTCAGTGTTTCATAAAAGACAAGCCCCAGGGCGTAAATGTCCGCTTGATGGTTAATCGTTTCTCCCAGGGCTTGTTCGGGCGACAAATAGGCCATTTTCCCTTTAACAACACCCGCCTGGGTTAAACTCGGCTCGGACCTGGCCTTGGAGATCCCAAAATCACTTATTTTCACCTCTCCCTGATAAGAAATCAGCAGGTTTTGGGGGCTGATATCGCGATGGACGATATGAAAAGGTTCCCCGGTTTTTTCATCCCGTTTGGTGTGTGAATAATCCAGGCCTTTGCAGATTCGAGAAATAATAAAAACAGCCTTGTCAACGGGCAGGCCTTTTTTCAAGGCTGTAAGGATTTCCCCCAAATTTTTCCCATCAATATATTCCATTGCAATAAAATACGCATTTTCTATTTTCCCGTAATCGAAGATCTGAACAATATTCGGGTGCTGCAACAGGGCAGCCAGTCTGGCTTCGCGGGTAAACATTTTGATAAAATCCTGATTTCCGGCAAGATGCGGCAGGATTCGCTTAATGGCCACTTTTCTTTTAAACCCGTCCCGACGGACATAATCGGCCAGAAATAGTTCGGCCATGCCACCGCGGGCAACCTTTTTATGTAAAACGTAAGGGCCGATCCGGTCCATTTTTTCGATTTCCTGCTTCAACTTAAGTGCCCTGGCCTTGGTGAAGCGATCCAACAGGAATAAACTGACCCCCAACAGGATTATCGTCAACACGACACCGGATAGATATACAAACCGCAATCGATTTAAGTCGCTATTCAGAGTTGCGGTAGAAAGAGCGACGCACACTTTGCCGATTTCGACATCTGAAAAAATAATATTTTTTAAAAAACCGACAACCGCTGTTTTGTCTGCTGAAATTCCTGAATTAATCTTGATCCCGTCAAGCGTGTCGATCGGTTTTTCATTTTGCAGGGGCTCAAATTTTCGATTCACGAGGTCCGCGTTTGTGTGAGCCAGGATGTTGTTTTTGTGATCCGTTATTGCCGCAAATTTCAGATCGCCTATATGCTGTAATTCCTTGATCGCCACATTGAGCGATAAGATGTCTTTTTCTAAAACGAAAGGCCCGCTTTTGGACTCGAGATTTTGGGTCTCAGAAAGTCCTTGCTGGAAGAACGCATCATTTCTATGTTCAAACGTGTAGTGATAAAATAAATAGCCGCTAAAATTGATGAGAAGCCAGATGGCCAGACAAATGGCGAATTGTCTGCGATTGCGTTCAATCAATTTTATGTTCGATATACGCTTCATCCCTCTGGCAACTTTTGTGAAGGTGCTTGTTGAAATTTCCTTCATTTTCACCACAGTGGTTGCGGCAATTTCATTAACAAGCATGCAACACCTCCTTCTCCCTGGCAATCATTTATCAGGTGGCCAGTTTTTTAATAATCTCGGTGCAGCGCAATATGATCTGACGCCTAATCCGTGAGAGATCTTCTTTTGCAGCCAATTCCGGCAAATCAGGCCTTTTGGAATCAGCATCGCCCCCGGGATTCGATATGTGTTCCGAATCCTTGGTCTTCAAAAATTGGTTGAGGCCTGATCGATTGAATAATTTTCCCGAAATCGGCTGGTGCGTTCCGCATAATGGGCAGATAATAGACGGTTTCTGCATAGCTGGATCGCTTACAACGCTCAGCCGATTAAGATTTAGATATTTCAAGAGAAACGTCTTGATCGTTTGATAATGAAATACCGCAACCAAAAACAATAATATCAGACAGCTTAAGACAGCGATGGATATAAATTGCTTTCGAGTCTGAATCGTTTCCGGGGTAGATAGGCCGATAAAAATTTCTCCAATTTTAGTGCCGGCGTAAGTTACATCTGAGACAAAGTTAAGAATTTTGGCATGGCTGGTAAATCCACCTTCCCACATCGCAACTTTTTCGATGGAACGAACCGCTTCAGTCCTATCCGGCATCAGATGTCCGGTGCCGGTAAAGGCGACAACTTTATTGCGATGATCAACGACCGATGCGTAAATTACATCCGTTCGATTGACGGCATCGGTCAGCAATGTGGAAATTGACTGAGAATTTTTTTCTAAAAGAGGCAGGCTGACAAGATTCGAAAATTCATGTGTTATTTCGACACCCGTTTCTTTTAACTTGTCTTTAAGGTGGTTTACCCGCAGTGTAATGATTGCGTACGCAATAATCATTGCCAGCCACCAGATAACCACAACAAGTATCAAATGGCGCCTGTTTAAACGATTGGCGAATCGCTGAATTGAATCCATTTGGTCGTCATTCCCCTTAGTTTATCGGGTGATTGTTTAGAAGTGGTCTCATAACCCCATCTAAGGCCCAATGGCAGCGTTCGGACCTGTATGGAAAGGGCAACTTAATTTCGTGTTTACTAAATTATTATGGTCAAAAATCAAAGTCAAGCAAATTAACCACCGGAAATTTCAACTATTTGCGGGTTGCCCTATTATTTTGGACGAGTATGAGATATGATATTTAAATTGACAAGCAAGCGAAAAACAGATTAATGATAAAAGGTTGACTGAACCACAAGCAATCGTAATTTTTTGGCTCAGCTTGCCTCCGAGGGCTGCTATGTTTCCTTATCTTATTTCTCTATCTCCGGTGGAGCGAGGCTTAAGTTTCCATAAAATTGTGTTATTTATCGTGCTTTTAGGAATGAGCTCGATTGTTCTAAACGCCTGTGCACCCACTCAGGCGACCACCCAACCTTCAGATAAAGGGCTTTTTCGCTCTGAAGACTATGTTGTCTATTTTTTGCAGGACAGCGAAACTCCTGCAGCGCTGGCTGAAAAGTTTTTGGGAGCTAAAAATAAGTCCTGGATGATTGAGGAAGCCAATCCCGGCGTTCGCTTCGGGCGCGGCACCGCTGTTGTGATTCCGCTGAAAGATCGCAATAGGGCAGGACTAAGCGCTGATGGGTTTCAAACCATACCGATATTGACTTACCATCGGTTTGCCGAGGACTGCGATTCCCCTCTCTGTATGCCCGCAAAGACTTTTGAGCTTCAAATGCGGTATCTAAAGGAAAATCGATATCACGTGGTCACCGCCGAAGAACTCCTTTCCTTTCTTCGATATCGCCAGGGGCTTCCTCAAAAATCTGTGCTCATCACCATGGATGATGGATATCGATCGGTCTATAACATTGCTTATCCGATCCTTAATCAGTATGGATTTACCGCGACCTTATTCATCTATACAGATTTTGTCGGCGTTTCCAAAATTGCCATCACATGGGACCAGCTCAAAGAAATGCAAACCAAAGGCTTTACGATCGGTTCACACACCATTTATCACAGTGATCTCACCCAACGCAAAAAAGGAGAAACAGAGCAGGAATACATTGCCCGGGTTAAAGAGGAGCTCTACGGTTCTAAAAAAATATTGGATCAAAAATTAGGACAGGACACGTATTTTTTGGCCTACCCGTTTGGCCGTTATGATCAGCAGTCGATTCAGATGGCCAGAGAGGCGGGGTACAAAATGGCCATGTCCGTTAAAAGAGGCGGCAACGCTTTTTTCGCAAACCCTCTAACTTTGCGTAGAGATCAGATATTGAAAAAGGATTTGCAATCATTTATTTCCAGACTGAAAACCTTTAGTCATGTTACCTTAAAGGGAGAAAGTCATGAAAAATAAAGCAGTCTTTATCGGCGTCATCTTTTTAATTGCCTTTATGGCCGGGTGTGCCCAATTCGGTACCAAATCGCCGGCGCAACTTGCAAAAGAATATACGGCCAAAGCGCAGGCGTATGAAGAAAAGGGTGATCTGGTTGAGGCTTTAAAACAATACAAACTCGCTCTCACGGTGGAGCCTGAAAATAAATTGGCTCAAGAAAAAAGTGCAACGCTTGAATCCCAACTCAACAAACTGGCCGAGGAGCACTATCAGATCGGTTTAAAATACTATCGCCAGGGCCAATACCCTCCAGCGCGTAAAGAGTTTTTAACTGCATTGCGATATAATCCCGAACATATGGAAGCCAAAGAAAAGCTGACCGCTGCCAGAAAAGAAATCGAGCATGTGAATCGCTATATTGCGCACACGCTTAAAGCAGATGAGACGATTGCAACTCTGGCCCAACGTTACTACGGAGATTATCGCAAGTTTCATCTAATTGCAGAATACAACGAACTGGAGGATGCCACTAAGGTCAAAGTTGGCCAGGAGATTAAAATCCCCGTCATCGAGGGAACTCCGATTATCGCAGATCCAGCGACAATTCAGACCGATAGCGGTGAGCCATATGCAGCATTGCCCGATGAAATTATAACTGTTAAACGATTCATTATCCACACTGTGAAGCCGGAGGAGAGTCTTTCAAAACTGGCAAAGATGTATTACGGCGATCTTAGCAAGTTCGACGTCATTGCTAAATTTAATAGTATAAAAGACGGAACCAGCCTAAGAGTCGGACAGGAGCTCAAGATTCCTGAGGTCGAAGGGCTGCCCTTTTTGATAAAAGGTGAGACAGCAGAAACGAAAACAGCCGTGATACCGAAAGCGCCGGCTGTAAGCAAGGCGGTGCCGCAGAAAGAAAATGAAGTTGAAGATCAGAGCGTTAACTATCGGGAGCTTGGCATTGAACTTTATAAAAGCAAGGAATATGCAGGTGCGATCACCGAATTCAATAAAGTTTTAAACCTAAATCCTACCGATAAAGTTGCAGTTGATTACATTGCACTTGCATATTTTGAAAAGGGCCGGCAATCGTTCGAAAAAAAAGCCTATCCTCAAGCGACAAAGGAATTTGAAGCTTCTCTGAAATACAACAAGGACTGTTCCGACTGTGAGAAATATATTAGTAAAATTCAGAAACAAAGTATCGCAAACCTTCGTCAGGATGCAATAGGGTTATATAACCAAAAAAAATATAAAGAGGCGATTGTTAAATTTGAAGCCGTTGCAATAAAAAGCCCTAAAGATTCCCAGGTAAACGAATACCTTGCTAAATCTCATTTTGAACAGGGGTTGCTTCTTTTTGGCAAGGAAGATTATTTGGCGGCCAGGGATGAATTCAAGACTTCGCTGCTATACGATAAAAATTGCGACCAATGCCAAAAGAATATCCAAAAATGTGAAACCACTTACAAAGAAGCTCACTACGATAAGGGGCTCGCATACTTTGGGGATCAAAAGTTAGCTGATGCCATTCGAGAGTGGGAGTCTGTCTATGCACTCGACCCGAATTACAAAGATGTAAACAAAAATCTCACTAAAGCCAGAACCCTTTTAGAACGTCTGGAAAGCATAAAGCGAAGCAAGACCGAGGAAAACAAACAGTAGTCCCACCAACTTTATCCGCTGTTAATCTGTGATAGCATATGAGGAATGACCCAGATTCAATCTTTCAATTTTCAAATTTAGGATACAACTTGATCTGGCAATACCCTGAGCTGCGATACGTTTTACAATATCGGTAATTTTGAGTGGGCAATTTATTTGCAGATACCATAGCTGGATATCTGCAAATGAGTCCAAGCTGAGATTGGCTGGAGCAATAACCATATTCATACCCAATTCCATCACCCCTGCCTCAACTCTCAGCTAACCTCTGAAGGCGGGGGAAGAGTTTCAGCGCGTTAGAACGAAAAATCAGCTTCCGATCTTCTTCACTGTATCCATCGTATTTTTTGATAAAATCGATGCCATTGGCCACCAAATAAGAGTTCGCAAATGGGTTGTCGCTTCCATAAAGAACTTGCTCAGGACCCACCAATTCTTGTAACGAGCGCAATGCATATGGGTTTGCAGAAAGGGCAAGGTCGTAGTAGAAGCTCTTCAGGTAGGCCATTGGACCAAGAGGAGCCCGCTTCCTAAATCTATAGTCATATTCCAGAAGGCTGAAGCGCCAGGCCAAGAATGGCACTGTTCCGCCCGCATGAGAGAGGATATAGCGAATATTCGAATACCGCTCCGCAGCACCTGTCCACACCAAATTAAAAGCTGCCCTGGAGGTGTCGAAAGGAAATTCAATGATGCCTTCAGGGATGTTCAATTGTAGCTCTTTGCTTGTGGGATGAGTGGTCGGGTGGATAAACACCACTGTTTTGCGTTTGTCCAGTTCCGCCAACAGGTCGTCGTACTTATTATCACCGAGGAAGGTGCCGTCAATATGGGAAGCCAGCATCACCACACCGTCAAGTTTCAACGTGTCGAGGGCGTACTCAGCTTCTTTGAGGGAACCATTCACATCTGGTAGAGGAAGGACCGCAAAGGCACCGAAACGGGAGGGGTTGTCTGAGATTAGCCTGGCACAATATTCGTTGCTTTGCCGTGAGATATCTCGTGCAGCTGCGTCATCACCAAAATGAATTCCGGGCGAGGAAATCGAAAGAATCGCTGTGCGAATTTCAAGGTTATTCATTAATCTCTGTGATTGAAGGGGACTCCAGGCAGGCAACGGGAAACCAGCAGATGTCTTTATGTTCAGTGCACTAAGTGCCTTGCGGTAAAAGTCAGGGACCAGATGATGATGTACATCAATACTGTTAGGCTTCGGAAAAGAGCTCTTTTTGATGCTGGGGTTACCCGATGCAACCGCCCAATTCAGGGGCCAAAAGTGAGCGGCTGCAAAAGTGGCAGCAATACCATAAAAAAGGCGGAACATGTCTCGTCTGTTGATTTTCGATCCTGTCCAACTCATTTTTTTATTCCCCATTATGTGTAAACACGACTAACAAGAAGATAATGATTTATCGAGAACATTTGTTGAAAACCACGTCTATGATGAGTTGTGATATCATAAGATATCACAAATTCTCCGAAATTGTGGATATGTAGATGGTATCACTATTTTGCTATTTCACGGATATCAAAGTAATATCACAGCTATTTTTGGTTTCAAAAAGCTGCAATTAATAGAGAAATTCGATAAAGGACGGAAAGCTAATATAATTGGTTTTTCTATCAATCATTATGTCAGATCAAAAGTTTCGTTCTTGCCTTATTTTTTCGTAGCTTCCCTGAATCTCACGAAAGCGGCCTGAGGCAAATTCGATAAATTCCTCCGGCAGTCCTTTTGAAATAATTGTGTCGGGATGAAAATCTTTTACCAATTTCTTGTAACTGGATTTGATTTCCTCGGTTGTTGATTCAGGTGTGCAATTGAGGATTTTGTAATATTTATCAAGGTCATCGAAATATACAGATTTTATATCTTCGTATTGGTTATCTCTGATATTAAAAATCTCTTTAACTCTCTTTAGCGCGGCTTCTTCTGCGGGATGATAGGTGCCGTCGGCTGCAACAATCCTGAATAAGAGATCAAAATAGGAAACCAGCAGTGTGGGCTGGGTTTTTGCCATTTGGTACAACTGGATTGCAAAATCATC
>JASFGM010000052.1:0-9709 GCA_050123755.1 Desulfobacterales bacterium | reverse complement strand
TGAGTTTCCGGATACGGGTGCGGTGCCCCTGGTCGCAGATATGTCTTCGCATATCATGTCACGGCCGATCGAATGGGATAAACTTCAGCTTGCTTTTGCCGGAGCCCAGAAAAATCTGGGTCCCGCCGGCCTGGCGCTGGTTATCATAGATAAAGACCTCCTGGAGCGCTGTAAAGACGGCCTGCCGGCGTATCTGTCCTATAAAACGCATGCCGGCAAGGATTCGCTCTACAACACGCCCCCGGTTTTTTCGATTTACATGATGAAGCTCACGCTGGACTGGGTTAAATCCGCGGGCGGGCTGGCTGAAATGGAAAAACGGGCGCTAGCGCGTTGCAGTGCGCTTTACGACACCATCGACGGCTTAGATGGCTGGTACCGCTGTCCGGTGGACAAAGAATCCCGCTCCCGGATGAATGTCTGCTTCCGCCTGCCGACAGAAGAATTGGAGGCCAAATTCATCGCCGAAGCCCTCGAAGAAAATTTTTCGGGATTAAAGGGCCATCGCTCTGTTGGCGGCTGCCGGGCCTCGATGTACAATGCCATGCCGGTTGAAGGTGCTGAAAGGCTGGCCGAATTTATGGTGAAGTTTAAAAAGAATAATGATTAATTAAGGTTTCAGGTGTCAGGTTTCTGGTGTCAGCAGGCAAATTTCGGAATTGCGAATTCAGGAATTTAGGAATTGAAAGTATTCTGTCATTCTAATTCTTAAATCCCTCAATTCCTGAATTCCTCAATCATTGAATCCTGACACCTGAACACTGACACCTGAAACCTGTATTAGGATTAATCGATAGTTGGCAAAATATCTTGAGATAGGCCTAAACCGTCGACCATGATGGACCGATAGATCTCAAAAACCCTGTCTTTAATCTCTTCGTTCGAGTCGGGCGGGGTCTGCGCAATCATAATTCCGCTTTTGAGGATACAGGCCTGAATGTCCTTGGACGGATTGAAAGTGGTACCGAGCTGACCGGCTGATTGAATCGGAAAACGTCTTTTATTTAAGAGTTTGCCCAGTTTTTTAAGGTCGATTGTTAGCCTGTCTTTTGGAGAAAGAACAAAATTCCGGCGCCCGTCCCGGGCACAGGTTTCTTCAAAAAGACGGTCTTTTATTTCTTCCGGCAAACCATCCGGTTGCGCGCCGCACACCCTGCAGCTGTCTACGGCCTGCATTTCTAGTATGTTGAATTCAAATTCTCTTAGATCAATATAGAGCAATTTGTTAAAAAGCTTTGGTTCCTGGCCGATTATTAATCTCACGGCTTCGGAGACCTGAATGGAAGAAACTATACCCAGCACAGAGGGATGAACTCCGACCACCCCGCAGACCGGCAGATCTTCATCCCTGAGTCCGGGCATGAAGCATTCCAGGCAAAACGTTTGGCCGGGCATTAACGTCGAAACATTGCCAAATGCCTCTATGGCCGCTCCGAATACATAAGGAATTTTAAGCTGGTTACAGGTGCGATTTACCAGATAACGGGGCTCCGGTCGGTCCAGCCCGTCGATGACCACATCCATGCCACTGATTATTTCTTCAGCGTTGTATGTATTGAGAGACTCGGGAATCGGATCCAGCTTTACATCAGGGTTGAGTTTATTTAACTTTTGACGGGCAATCTCAACTTTTGGCAGGCCGACACAATCCGCATCATAAAGGTGCTGTCGGTGCAGGTCGGAGCGCGAAACAATATCCCGATCAACAATTCGCAGGGACCCAATGCCCATGCCGACAAGTTTTGTGGCGACCGGGGCACCGAGGCCGCCCACGCCAATCAGGCATGCCCTGGCATTGCGGAGTTTGAGCTGTCCGTCATAGCCGATATCGGCCAGCACGATCTGTCTCGAATAGGTTTGCATTTCTTTGTCGGTCAGTTCTTTTTCCATATTCATCTCACATTTTTCATTTACATTATCAAATCTTCAATGCGTGAAGATAAATTCATAAAATCGATCTGCATCTCTTTTTTCAGATCTTTGTTTTCACCCGCTGGATCGGAAATTCCGAAACGCATATTGATATTGATATTGTTTTTTAAGCAATATTTTTCAAGGGAAGGCTTGGTCATGCTCCCTATTAGAAAAGCATCGGCCCGGGTTCCCCATTCAAAGTGAGGGCCATCGCCGCCGCTATCGCCCATAAGGATGATTTTGTTGGCGGGAATATCAAAAAAACGGACAGCTGCTTCGGTGTTCTTGCCTTTGTCTTTAATCTCAAAAAGATCAAAAATAACATCCGGATCGCTGGATTGTTGCGCATAACGAATCATGCTATGAGCGGAAAGCGCGGGAATCCTTGGTAGGAGATCTTTCGCGAAAATCCGTTGAAAATAGCCTGTCATACCGGTGGTGTTGACCATAAAAAGAATATCTTTACTTAAACACCATTCGATCAGTTCCGGTACGCCCTTGTAGGTCAAGAAGGAATTATCCAGATAGGCATCCATTTGTTCTGTCGTAACTGGAGCAGGCAGCAGGGTTTGGATTTTGTGAGCGGCATCTCCTAAAGCAATAATGTTGCTTGTATATTGTTTGAAAATCGCTTTTAATTCAGCGGTTAATTGCGGGTGGTTAAAAGAAATGCAATCAAAGGGGCTGCACGGTGCCAGGCATTCACTCCAGTCCGATGAAACGATGGCTTTGTACGTTTTATTTTTGGCTTGCATTTGAATAATTTATTAGCGTTTTATGGAATCAAAAACAAGATTCAATTTTGTCTTGATTTTTGACAGTATCCGGGAAACCTATAATTTTATCTTAAAAAATAAATTTAAGAAAGGGCTTAAGTCTTGGTTAAAAAAGATGATTACCAGAAATTAGCTGTGAGCTATTTTGATTACCTTGCCGAACGCTTTCCGGTGATGTGCGCCAGCGACGAATTTGACTTTCTGCCCAGAGCTGAAAATGCCAGCAAGCACTATGATAAACTGGATAAATTAGATGCACTCGCGATTGAGGAAACCATCGATAAGTTAAAACAATTTCAAAAGGGCTTTACGCGCACCAGCGATGAAGCCGGTGATCTTGATGATTTCATAGACCTTAATTTGTTGCGGGCCAATGCAGCCGGTATTTTAATCGAGCTGGATACCAAACGTTCCTGGCAGTACAATCCGCTGTTGTATTTAAAAATTGCTTTTATCGGTCTGGACCATGCCTTGATAAAACCGGCCGTGGATTCCAAAGCGGTTCGGGAAAGGGCGCTGGCGCGTCTGTCTGCCATTCCTGAAATACTGGAGCAGGCAATGGATAATATCCGCGCAGTGCCGCAAACCTATTATCAGGCGTCAGCGCTAATGGCGGCAGACTGTAAAGAATATCTACTTGAAATCGGCAAGGATTTATCTAAGACATTTTTAAAACATCATGAGGGGATGTTTGTAAAAAGCCTGGAAACTGCTCTGGCCTCTCTTGAGGCCCTGGTGCAGTTTTTAAAATCCAAATCCCCTGAGCCCGATCATCAATTCGCGGCTTCCACGCTTGAAGCCTCATTGAAAAATCATTTTTTATCAAAACAAACCCCGGATGAAATATTTGCGATCGCCAGGCAAGAATGGAAGGAAATTTTAGGGCAACTAGAAAAGCTCCAATCACAAATAGCGCCGAATAAAACCTGGGCGGAGTTGTATCATGCTTACAGGCCGACTCGAGGGAAGGAAACCGAAATCATTACGCTTTACGGTGAAGAGATCGATAGCCTGCGTACATTCTTCGGCCGCAACGGTTTTAATGAAAAATTTCTGAGTGCACCCATTGAAATTGATTACACGCCGACCTATCTGAAATCCGTGCGCGGTTCTGCTTCCTTCGCGGCTGCATTTAGCCGGGATCCACAGGAAGTAAGTTATTTTTATATTTCCAGCCGTTTCCCGCGGCACAGCAGCAAAGAAACGGACAATCACCTTCAAAAGCGCTTAAATCGTGAATATAAAATGCTTACCGCCCATGAAACCATACCCGGGCATCATTTTCTGGATTCGATTCGAAGAAGCCTTAAGAATCCGATTCGCCGACAGATCGAATCGCCCCTTTTTTATGAAGGCTGGGCTTCCTATGCAGAATCCATGTTGATCGAATACGGTTATTTAAAAGACCCGTTGGAATTACTCGTTAGCCTCAAGCGAAATCTCTGGCGTTCGGCCCGGTGTCAAATCGATGTCGGCCTGACACTCGGCAAGCTTACCGAAAACGATGCGGTTGAATTGTTGAAAATATGCGGATTTGCCCTGCAAGAAGCTTCCAGACAGCTGGATCGGTTTCGTCTAAACCCGGGGTATCAGTTATGCTATTCTTACGGCAGTTATGAATTTAAGCAACTAAAGAAGAAATACGGCCATCGTTTAGAAGGAGAGGATTTTCACAGCTTTGTTTTGGAAGGCGGAGAATTACCCTTTCATCTGATTGCCAGGCGTTTTGAGAACCTTGGCCAACCCCGTGGACATGCTTAAAGTTTTGGATGAGAAAAACGAGTTAATCATAAGAAATTATATTGTATATTTTCATTATTAGATCGTAAGTTGACACCTCCTTGAGATCATTGTAGGCTGTTTGAAAAATCGAAATAAAGGAACCGACGACAACTTTACCTGGAGATTGAATCATGAAAATCAGTGAATTTCAGGCTTTGCTTAAACCCGTGACCGATCTTGTCTCAGGCATGGCCATAGATTCTAAGCTTGCCGAGCAACTAAATCGCAGTTTTCCTCCTGGAGGTGAGGTATTCGATACGATTGAGAAAGCGTGCCACGAAGCGATCGCAGATGGATGGATGTGTGCAAACGGTGACGAGGGTCGGCGTTGGGGCCGTGTTATTGAAGCATGCGAGGAGACAGGCGGACTAAGCGTCGACGTTGTGGACCTGACCGATTTAGTGGGATCGCACCACAGCCATCCCGGCGGCGAGGTCTGCATGGTGATGCCGATCACTCCAGGCGCACAATTTGATGGTACTGACCGCGGCTGGTGCGTATTTGAACCCGGATCGGCGCACCACCCCACGGTCTCCAATGGTGAAGCCCTGGTATTGTACATGTTGCCGGACGGCAAAATTGACTTTACCGAACCATACAAATGAAGCTAAAGCAAAAGCTGTGCAGACCCGCCATGCTTTTCCAATTCCATTGGAAAGGGAGATAAACTGCGACAAACATAAGATCTGCAGATGGCAGGGTCAAAAATGGCCCTGCTTTTTTATTCACTTTTGATATGCAGATTGCTCAAACAATCCGGCAGATAGCAAACCTACAAAGAACTTGGGATATCATTTTCAAGAAATAGCCCTGCTGTAATTATCCTTGACCTTATAAGTCCCTTTGGATATTTGTAATATTACCTCAACGTCTTAATTAATTCCCTTCTTCGTTTTAAAACCTTAAAAAGGGGGTCTCTAATGACTCAAGAAGGTTTTAAACGCAAGCTCGCAGCCATTCTTAGCGCTGATGCCGTTGGATATAGCCGGCTCATGAGAGACGATGAAGAGGCTACTGTCCGTAATTTAGCCGCCCACCGCGTCTTGATCACCAAGATTATCCAAAACCATAATGGTCGAGTTGTAGATTCTCCAGGCGATAACATTTTGGCCGAATTTGCCAGTGTTGTGGATGCGGTAAATGGTGCCATAAAAATCCAAGAGGAGATCAGAAAAAGCAATACCGATACCCCTGAAGACCGCCGAATGGAGTTTCGCATTGGTATCAATCTGGGTGATGTGATTGAGGAAGAAGAGCGGATTTATGGTGACGGTGTCAATATTGCGGCGCGGGTGGAAGGACTGGCAGCAACTGGCGGTATCTGTATCTCAGGAACCGTATACGAGCACGTTAAGAACAAATTGTCGTTGGAATATGAATATTTAGGTGAGCAAACAGTTAAAAACATATCCGAACCGATTCGGTTATATCGAATTTCAACTAAGTCTTCGGATTTTTCACCAGAAGAAGTCAGAGAAATCCACTTTCCGGACCAACCATCCATCGCCGTATTGCCATTTGTAAATATCAGTGGGGATCCTGAGCAGGAATACTTCAGTGATGGTATAACAGAGGACTTAATCACCGATCTTTCAAAGATTTCAGGCCTGTTCATAATTGCCCGTAACTCAGTCTTCACCTATAAGGGAACGTCTGTGAAGGTGCAGGAGGTCAGTAGCGATCTGGGGGTAAGATATGTATTGGAGGGCAGTGTCCGCAAGGTTGCGAATCGGGTAAGAATCACTGCTCAATTGGTTGACGCCACTACGGGTGGCCATCTTTGGGCCGAGCGATATGATCGGGATTTAAAGGACATTTTTGCTGTTCAGGACGAAGTCACAAAAAACATTGTATCAGCTTTGGCAGTAAAGCTGACAAAAAGAGAAGAAGATCACCTGACGCGAAGACATACGAACAGCTTGGAGGCTTACGAATATGCTTTGCGCGGTTTGGAGTACTATTTTCGCACGACGAAAGAGACAAATGTTAATGCGCAAAAAATGCTGTTGAAAGCTATTGAGCTGGATCCTGAGTACTCATTGGCCTATTCGCGATTGGCGCTTACCTACTTGCATGAATGGACCCAAGGATGGAGTCAGGATCCAAAGTCTATGGAACGGGCTTTCGGTTTGGCGCAAAAAGCAATTGCCATGGATGATTCACTTCCCGAGGCTCACCGAATATTAGGAGATATCTATCTATACAGAAAGGATCTTGGATGGGCCAGGAAGGAGATAGAAAAAGCCATTGCCTTGGATCCTAATTATGCAGATGGGCTCGCGGGATTGGGGGAAGTTTTGATCTGGGCCGGAGAGCACGATAAGGGCATTGCACTCGTGAAAAAAGCGATGCAACTTAACCCGCATCATCATGCATGGTACTTCTATATTTTAGGCGTAGCCTACGCCTCAAAAGAGCGATATGAAGATGCGATTGAAATCCTTGACCGAGCCCTCATTCGTAATCCCGATTTTTTGCCGACACACTTGGTTTTAGCAATCCTTTATGGAGCAACTGGTCGCAAAGAAGAGTGCCAGTCTGCAGTAGTAAAAATCTTGAGGATAAGTCCTGGTTTCTCTTTAAAATTAGTGAGAGAAATGATCCCCTTAACAGATCAAACGACAGTTGATAATATAATCGAAATCCTTCGCATAGCAGGGCTGCCCGATTAGATTTCTGTTATAACTGAAAAATATCAATATTTTCTATAAAGCCGACTATCTCAGACTTTTTTTTTCCAGATATCTGGTACCTTTCCTGTAGATAGATTTTGGGGAGGCGAGCGAGCCCGCAGGGTGTAGCTCGCAGAGCCTGCCCAACCTCAACATATCGGTACTTTTGAATCGCTAAAAAACTTGTGATAGCCATTACATATCTGTAAAATAGCCAAAGTTGTGGTACTCTCAATCTGTAATTTTTTGCCTTTGCACGAACCACAACATATGGTTTTCACCAACATTTCTGAAAGGAGCTGACAGATGCCCAAGTATCTTTTCTATGGATCGTATACGCCACATGGCTTTAAAGGGCTTATGGAAGAAGGAGGTTCTAAACGAATCGAAGCAGCCAAACGGGCACTTGGAAGCGTTGACGGAAAATTAGAAGCTTTCTACTTTTCTTTCGGTAAAAACGATTTCTATATCATTGCAGATTTGCCTGACAATGTAACTACAACAGCCATAACTTTTGCAGGCAATGTCAGTGGAACATTCAGAATCAATGGTGTTGCTCTACTTACAGCTGAAGAGCTTGATGAGGCGATAAAAAAGAGTGTCGATTTTCGTCCACCTGGGCATTAGTGATATCGACTCCTGAATCTTTTAGAAACCCGAACATTATTCTAACTGTTCGGTTGAAGATCGTGGCTATGACTGTTCAGCCAGATTTTTAAGAGGAAAGCGTGGATTGACATTCATCGTCAACGCTTTTTTATCTTAGCCCTAAACCATATATCGTGGTCGTAGACTTTAGACGAAATCTGTTGTATCTCCAAATAATCAAAGATTTTTCGATATATTTGCATATCTGCACTTTTGTTATTTTTCAGGTATTCTCAATCAGTAATCGAATGATTCTTGTTTTCCGGTAAATTATCATTGATTTAATCAATCCTTTTTGTTCCTTCAAAATCCCACATCCATTTAAACTATTTTAAATTAAGAAGTTTTTTATATAAATTGTCGATACTTTTTTTCCCAATTTAGTTTCCTTACTTTTTTGACGTTTCAGCTAATTGTTTGTAATTATTGCCATGTCCCAAGAATGGCCCTAACTTATTAATTTTGCACGATTTTTGCATATATCATATAAGAAAGTGAAGAATTTTCCATCAACGATTATACCGGATATTTGAAATATGACGAGAAAAATAAGAGAATTTAATAAAAAATTAAGAAACAATTCCAATGCGCCTTTTAAGAATTTAACAGATACCTCTCTTTCTGAAAGGCGTTCCGGTCTTAAAGACAGACGCAAGTTGCATACATTTATAATGAATGACAGGCGCAGTGGAATTGCAGATAGACGAAAAAAAAATGGTTAAATTCAACAATGATTAAACAAAAGGCTATAAAGATAATTTTATTTTTCTGTGTTATTTTTGTTAACCCTAAACTTATCTGCAGCTTTACAAAAATGCATGTATTCTCACGTTATTTCAGTAATATTTGGTTTTCTTGCAAGGACTTAAAGCTATTTTTTGGAATTAAAAAGAAGATGTCCAATGATTTCTATCTGAACTTATATTCTAGGGAATTATAAATTAAGTAGTGACAACACCTTGGGGTCGCTCAAAATGAAAGAAGAAAAGGTATTAAAAGATGCAAGAATAAGGGATCCTTATGTTGATCGTCGCTCTGGAGAAGATCGACGGCAGGTTTATGACGCAGATTATTTTCAAAATGGTGGAGTGGAAAGAAGAAGTGGTAAAGAGCGAAGGCAACCCCACGAAAGACGGAAGGATTGTACAAGAGTAAGCGATTGGTCAAGTGTCTGTTCGGATGATACGGACTAATTTCTGAATTATTCAAAAATTGGCTACACATAATACCTTTTTAAAAGCTTTGATATTCCAGCATCTATGCAGAATTGACCGATCCTCAAAGCGTGTGACATCAGATTAGGATATCTGTAATTTTACGATTTTGCATGTACTCTCAACATTAAATCGGCTGATATTTGGTTTTTACCAGGGGATATCTGCAATATTCTCATTTGTTTCTCACCACAATATATGGTGTCTTCCATAATTGACGCAAAATCATATTTAAGGTAATTCAATAACACCATCCTATGTAATTCCTACATCTTTCAAACTGCTTATACCATAAGTGGAGGGCACCAAGATGAAATGCCCAAAGTGCAAGTTTGAGAATCTAGAAGGATCGAAGTTTTGCGGCGGATGCGGGAATAAATTGATATAACCTGTCCAGAATGTGGGGCTAACAACCCGGTTGAAAATAAATTTTGCAATGAATGCGGATCCGAGCTTAAACTGGTTAAAGAGGTTTCCGATCAAATCACAGAGGCAATCAGCCCGCCCGTTTTTCTCTCTAAAGAGACCATAAGTAATGATACCTCTTCCACTAACGGTCACTGCGAAGCGCAGACATGAAGGCTGTAGGCCGGAACGAGAGTGAACGGAGAGGTAGCCCCGAAATCGATCGTGGTGGAAGTAGCCGACCTTATCTCTCTATGGGGAAGGCAGTATAGCAGGGTGCGTTTTGGCGAGTGTCCCG
>JASFGM010000051.1:0-9746 GCA_050123755.1 Desulfobacterales bacterium | reverse complement strand
CGAATTCCGGCTTATCTCTTTACGGGTCAGTGCAACACCCAGCTCATCGGTGCGTCCATCAGGGATTTCTTACTGGATCCCCAAATTTTTGTAAAGGCACAAGTGGCGGCATATGAGCGCTACAAACCCGATATTCTTCTAATGATGTGGGATTTACTTACGGACGTAGAGGCCATTGGCAATGAGCTTAAATTCCCCGAAGACAGCCTTTGTATTTCCACCAAATTTGCGCTTGAAGATAAGGGCAAGCTGAGCAGCCTCAAGCTTCCGGACCCGACAAAGGATGGACGCCTGCCCGCTTACTTAGAGGCTGTGGCCGACACCAAAAAAATCCTCAGTGATACGATTGTATCAGCGGTGATTGCAGGTCCCTGGACAATCGCCATCGGCCTCAGAGATGCCACTGAATTGATCAGGGATGCGATCAAAGATCCGGATTATGTCCATGAACTGATGCAATTCTGCACGCAACAGTCTATTCGCTTTGCGGAAGCCATAATTCCATTGGGCGTCGGTCTCGGTTATTCCGAAGCCCCGGCATCCTGCAGCCTTATCTCGCCTAAAATGTACCGAACATTCGTGTTCCCCTATCACAAGCAGATTGTTGATCATTTCAAGGCCAAGAAGGTTGGCCTGGGGCTTCACATTTGTGGTTATGCCGATCCTATTTTGGAAGATATGGTCAATACCGGCGTGACCAATATCAGTATTGATGCGCCGACGGACCTTGCAAAAGCGGTGGAGGCAACCCGCGGAAAGGCCGTTCTCATCGGCAACCTGAATACCAATCTTTTCTTCTCAGGCAGCAGAGACCAGATGAAAGCGGCTGTGAGAAAGTGTATTGATAACGCCCCACCCGACAGTGGATATATTCTGGCATCCGGTTGTGAAGTACCGGGTATTGCGCCGCTGGAGAAGATTGACTGGTTTAAGGAGCTGGTTGATGAACTCGGTCAATATAATTAATCCCAGTGCATTCGTCTGGGTGCTATGATTTTTTTTCATTAAAATCATAAAATTTATTATCTTGATTTATATGCCCTGTTTAATTGGCCATTAACCTGATTTGCCCAAATTTTTTTCGAAATTCTGTCATGATGACTTTTAGGTCTTTTCTTTTTTTGATGAATACCATCCAGTATTTGATTTAATTTCACTTTTTTCTTGCGCTAATGGGTTTCGTTATGCCATAAACACATAATCGAAATCCTTTTGATTCAAACGGGTTGGTGACGGGGAAGTGCAGCTGGTGGAGGGGATATCCACTAACGTAATATTGGTCTTATGCGGGGCTTCTTTTCATTAGCCGACACGAACGAGCTGATTCTGTAAGCGCACTCAGGATTCGAAATCATCCCTTCCGCTTGACGATACCCTCTTTGTTATTAGCAATAATCGTGTTAACAATTTATGGAATTCGTGCGGTTTGCGCTGGATTCCAGAAAGGAGTGAATTTTTTTTGACATACCGCTAAGCCGAACTACCCCGAAAGCTATCTGCAACAAAGCCACTCAGGAATGCTGATTGTGATTTGTTTGAATAAACATTAAACCTGCTGGATATATAACCAAACGAATCCGGCTTACGAAAGGAGGAGTTGAGTATGTCGACAATAAACGAGTTAGAAAAATTGTTCACCCAAGGCAAGATTACCCGGCGCGAATTTATCGCTCGCGTATCGGCTCTGGGCCTGATGGCAGCCGTTTCCCCGGCGTTGCTGGGCACTTCGGCTCAGGCTGCGGGTCCCAAAAGAGGTGGTCGCATAAAGCTCGGTTCGGCCGGAGGCTCTACAACCGATTCCATGGACCCGGGTACGTTGATGCACACGATGTCCCAGACGATCAATCAATGTCTCCGCAACATGCTGGTTGAGGTCGACTATCAGGGCAATGCGGTTCCCGAGCTGGCCGAAAGCTGGGAAGCCACAACCGGTGCCGCCAAATGGATCTTTAAACTGCGCAAGGACGTTGAATTTCACAACGGCAAAACCATGGACGCCGAGGATGTGATCTTTTCATTCAATATGCATCGCGGAGAAACCAAATCGGCTGCCAAAGGTGTTACGGAATCTATCACAGACATCAAGGCTGACGGTAAAGATACGGTGATATTTACCTTGAAAGAGGGCAATGCCGACTTCCCCTATGTTGCCAGCGACTATCACATCCCCATCATCCCCAAAGGAACCATGGGCCAAGAGCTTGAGAAAGGCATGGGCACCGGTCCCTTCAGCATGCAGACCTTTGAGCCCGGCGTGAGGTTTTTGGGCAAACGCAATCCCAACTACTTCAGAGAAGGCCGCCCTTACTTTGACGAGGTGGAGATTATCGGGATTGCGGACACCAATGCCAGAACCAATGCCCTGATGACCGGCCAGGTCGATGTCATCAACCGCTGTGAGCCCAAAACCTTCAATCGTCTGGAAAAAGCCCCCAACATTCAGGCCTTAAAATTGGAAGGGGCCCGGCACTACACCATCCCCATGATGACCACCATCAAGCCCTATGACAACAACGATGTCCGGCTGGGACTCAAATACGCTATTAACCGTGAGCAGATGATCAAACAGGTTCTGCGCGGCTACGGCTATTTGGGCAATGATCACCCGATTCCGCGCAACAACAAATATTTTGCCAAGGATCTGCCCCAGC
Source organism: Desulfobacterales bacterium (assembly GCA_050123755.1). Taxonomy (GTDB): domain Bacteria; phylum Desulfobacterota; class Desulfobacteria; order Desulfobacterales; family JAHEIW01; genus JAHEIW01. The sequence continues at coordinate 7,095 of JASFGM010000051.1, read as the reverse complement.
GAAGATATGATCCGGACAAGGCCAAGTTTCATCTGAAGAAGGCCGGGATGCTGGACCACACCTTCAACCTGCATGCGGCCGATGCCGCCTATCCGGGGGCCGTAGATGCGTCTGTGCTGATTCAGGAGTCAGCGGCCAAGGCCGGGATCAAGATCAAGGTCGTGCGGGAACCGGACGACGGCTACTGGGAAAATGTCTGGATCAAGAAGGAATGGTGCCAGTGTTACTGGAGCGGCCGCCCGACCGCGGACTGGATGTTCTCGCTGGCCTATACAGCCACGGCCAATTGGAACGATACCAAATGGCAGCACGCGAGGTTCAACGAACTCGTCACGGCCGCCCGCGCGGAGCTTGACGAGAATAAACGCCGTGCGCTATACGTGGAGTGCCAGCAAATTTGCAGCGACGAAGGCGCTACTCCTTGTCCGGCTTTTGCCTTGCAGCTTTCGGCTGCGGGCAAAAAGTGCGGGTTCAAAAACCCGGCCGCCAACTGGGAATTTGATGGCTTCAGATTGGCTGAGCGCTGGTGGTTCGTGTAAAAAATCGACCATTAGACTCCCAATCGCAGCGCATCAAATGATTCCCTCACCCTGCCTGTCGAAAGCGGGCGGGGTGAGGGATCTAACACGAAATCGTTAGCTCAAATCCCGAAAGAGAATGAAAAATGAGTGGACTTACTGAATTGGTGATCAAACGTGTCGCCATGGGCGTCCTGACGATGATTGTCATCTCGATGCTTATTTTCGTGGGCGTGGAGGCGCTTCCGGGCGATCTGGCAACCGCTATCCTGGGCCAGGAGGCATTACCGGAGACCGTGGCCCAATTCCGCAAGGAGCTGAAGCTAGACGAACCCCCGGTGAAGCGCTATTTTTTATGGCTGGGCGCTTTTATGCGCGGAGATCTGGGCAATTCTCTGGCCAACAAGCGGCCGGTGGCCGAGTTAATCTTCTGGCGTTTTAAAAACACGATATTTTTGGCGTCATGCGCAGCTGTGGTTGCTGTGCCGATCTCGATTCTTCTGGGCATATTGGCGGCGCTATACCGGAACAGCTTATTCGACCGTTTTATTTCCATGGCGACACTCAGCACAATCTCATTTCCGGAGTTTTTTGTGGCTTACATTTTAATCGCGTTGCTGTCGGTGCAGGTCATTATCTTTCCCAGTATTTCCAATATCAACGATTCGATGTCGTTCGGGCAAAAGATTTATGCGATCATCCTTCCCTGTCTGACGCTCACCTTGGTTGTCATGGCCCACATGATGCGCCAGACACGAGCAGCCATCATCAATATCCTGGCCAGTCCCTTTATCGAGATGGCCAGGCTAAAGGGCATCAAACGCCTGCGCGTCATTGTTTTGCATGCCTTTCCAAATGCGCTTTCGCCGGTGATCAATGTGGTGGCGCTGAACCTGGCGTATCTGGTTGTCGGCGTGGTGATCGTTGAGGTGGTATTTGTCTACCCGGGTTTGGGCCAGCTGCTGGTGGACTCGGTAACAAAGCGTGACATCCCGGTTGTTCAGGCCAGCGGCCTTATTTTTGCGGCGGTTTACGTAACCCTTAATCTGCTTGCCGATGTATTGTCAATTCTGACCAATCCCCGAATGAAAAATCCAAAATAAGGAGAGAAAGGCAGATGGCGGTTTTCAAATTATTGAGACAATCACCCTGGAGCGCCCGAATCGGCATGGCAATGATCGGACTGAATATCATTGCGGCTGCACTTACCTTTACACCGTGGCTTCCTTACACGCAAACCGAAGTCGTCGGCGATGTGTGGCTGGAAGCGAGCAGAGAGAATCTGCTGGGTACCGATCACCTGGGACGCGATCTGTTTACCCGTTTGATGTGGGGTGCCCGTAACACCATTTTTATAGCCTTAATCACAACGGCATTGGCATTCGTGCTCGGTATTATTTGCGGATTCTTTGCGGCCACACTCGGCGGTTGGACGGATCAGATTCTCAGCCGTATTATCGATATTTTGATGGCCTTTCCAACCCTTATTTTTGCACTGATTGCCTTATCGGTGCTTGGCACCTCGATAACCGCTTTGGTTGTGGTGATTGCACTGCTGGAGTCTACACGGGTATATCGCCTGTCGCGGGCCGTGGCTATGAATATTGAAGTCATGGAATATGTTGAAGCTGCCCGGCTGCGCGGTGAAGGCATCTGGTGGATTATGCGCCGGGAAATTTTACCGAATGCCATGCCGCCTTTGGTTGCCGAATTCGGCTTGCGGTTCTGTTTCATATTTTTGTTCATCGCCGCGCTAAGCTTCCTGGGCCTTGGTATTCAACCGCCCGCCGCGGATTGGGGCGGTATGGTAAAAGAAAATGCAGGCGCGATTACCTTCGGTATCCTTACGCCGCTCGTTCCGGCAGGGGCGATTGCATTTTTAACCGTCGGCGTCAACTTAATTGTTGACTGGTTTCTGCACGTTGCCAGCGGGCTGAAAGATTGAAAATTTAAAATTGAATATTCAATATTCAATTTTCATTATTCAATTTTATTAAAAGGGAAGGTCTATGACTGAAATACTCAGAATGACAAACCTGAAGATAGAGGGATTCAGTGATGAGCAATGGGTGCCGATTGTCAAGGGTGTTGATGTAACCCTGGAAAAAGGCGAAGTCCTCGGCCTGATCGGGGAGTCCGGCGCGGGAAAATCGACCATCGGTCTGGCTTCCATGGCGTATACCCGGATGGGCTGCCGCATCACAGGCGATTCGATCGTCTTTGACGGCATGGAGCTATTCGGCGAGTCGGAAGAGTTTCTCAGAAAGATCAGAGGCACGCGCATAGCTTATGTCGCCCAGAGTGCCGCCGGCTCATTTAATCCGGCCCATCGCCTCATCAAACAATATGCCGAAGCACCGGTTCAGCACGGCAAAATGAGTTTGGCCGAAGCCGAAAAGCAGGCTGTAGATATCTATCGACGTCTGCTGCTGCCGGATCCGGAGCGGATCGGTTATCGCTACCCCCATCAGGTTTCCGGCGGACAACTACAACGAGCCATGGTGGCCATGGCCATGGCGTGCACCCCGGATATTATCATATTTGATGAGCCCACCACGGCCCTGGATGTCACCACCCAAATCGAGGTGCTGGCGGCTATTAAAAAAATCACCCGGGAATTCAATACGGCGGCGCTTTATATTACCCATGACCTGGCGGTGGTGGCGCAAATCGCCGACCGCATCATGGTGCTGAGATACGGCGAAATGGTTGAAGAAAATAATGCCAGGGAACTGATAGCCAATCCGAAAGAAGACTATACCACCGCGCTGCTTTCGGTCCGCACCCTGGTAGAGGACAAGGATTTAACCGAATCGGAAAAGGATATTATTCTGGACGTTCAAGACGTGTCGGCAAGTTATTCCGGCAAGGAAACGGAATTGGTGCTCGAAGACATCAATCTTAAAATTAGACGCGGCCGCACTGTCGCACTGGTCGGCGAATCCGGCAGCGGCAAAAGCACCCTGGCCCGGGTAATTACCGGCTTGCTGCCGCCGCTTAAGGGCCAGGTCATTTACGAGGGTGAAGCCTTGCCGCCGGCTTTAAAAAATCGCACGCGCGAAATGCTCAGGCTGGCGCAAATGATTTACCAAATGCCGGATACGGCTCTCAATCCGCGACATAAAGTCAGGAGTGTCCTTGGCCGTCCGCTCACATTCTACTTTGGTATGCGGGGCCAAGAAAGAGAAGACCGCGTTTACGAACTTCTGGAGCAGATCGAGTTGCCCCGAAAATATATCGATCGCTATCCCAATGAACTGTCCGGCGGAGAGAAACAGAGGGTGTGCATTGCCCGTTCTCTGGCGGCCAAGCCGGACCTGATTGTCTGCGATGAACCCACATCGGCCCTGGATCAGCTGGTTGCCGAAGGCATATTGAAATTGCTGCAGGCGCTGCAAAAGGAACTGCGCGTATCTTATCTTTTTATTACCCATGATCTGGCAACCGTTAAGGCCGTCTCCGATGAGATGGTCGTGATGCTCAAAGGCCGCATCGTCGAACAGGGTGTCAAAGAAGATGTTCTGGCACCGCCGTTTCATGAGTATACCGAGCTATTGCTGTCTTCCGTGCCCGAGATGGACCCGGATTGGCTTGACAATGTGCTGGAGGAACGCAAACGCAAAGGCATCAAAATGCAGGAATTTGTGCAGGAATAATTGGGGCGGTAGTCAATGGCTGATTTTAGAAGTGGTTGACGCCTTCCGCATACCACCCATAGTACAATATCGTCTTTCCTCAAATTAACTCCATCGACCAATGGAAATTCTAAATCAGATACCCATTCGATTACCCCTTGGTGAGATTAGACGACAACTGCATCTGGAAAAAGACAGACGCTGGGAAGAGGTGCAAACGCTGATCGAAGCCGCCCAAGCGCTCATCACTCCTAAGGCCGCCTATAAGGTCAGCTATATCAATCAGAAGCTGGAGCATGCGGTTGACATCGATGGGGTCCGCTTTACCAGTCGGGTGTTACGAAAAAATCTTGAAGAAGTTGAGCGCGTTTTTCCTTATGTCATTACCATCGGGGATAAACTCAAAGAAAAGGGCAGCGAATCCAAGGATTTAGTCAAGGAATACTACTTCGATGTCATCGGCAATATCGCTTTGAGCACGACACGTCAATTTTTAGAAAAACAGCTGCAATCCAGATATGGCCTGGTTGGCATGTCTTCCATGAGCCCCGGGTCGTTGACCGACTGGCCGATCGAGGAGCAAAAACCTTTATTTTCTCTTTTTGGAAAAGAAGAGACCCCCGTTGGCGTGAAGCTCACCAAAAGTCTTCTTATGCTACCGGCAAAATCAATATCCGGAATTTGTTTTCCCACCGAGGTTTCATTTTTTAGCTGCCAGCTGTGCCCGCGGGATAAATGCGCCGGCAGGAAGGCTGCCTACGACAATAACCTTGCCAAAGAATATGGTATTCTAAAATAATCCGAAGTTTTTAATTGACAAACCAAAGTCTTTTCTCTATTAGCCCTTCTTTTTCATCAAACTGCCCATGGATTGATAAAATGATACATAAAATACGAGCGTTGGTTGCAAATATCAATTTTCGCAAGGTGCTGCCGGATTATTTTCTATTATCGATCGGCGCGGTTATCCTCGCAGTCAATTTCGATATCTTTTTGGCACCTTTTAATATCGCGCCGGGCGGAATTTCGGGAATGGCGATTATTATCCATGAATTCACCGGCTGGCAACAGGGGCTAACGATGTTAACCTTAACGGTTCCAATTTTAATCGTCGGTTTTTTTTATCTGGGTCGTTTCCGCTTCCTGATCCGTGCTTCTTACGTGACCCTAATTTATAGTTTGGGGGTGGACGCATTTGCAGCTTTTCTTCCACCGGGTGTCACGAACGACCTTTTATTAAATGCACTTTATGCCGGTATTGTCGGTGGGATCGGCATTGGATTGATTTATCGCGGCGGTACTTCACCGGCCGGTTCTTCGGTCATCAGCCGTCTATTGCAATTAAAAACGGGCATCCCCAACAGTCAGGTTTACATTCTTATTGATGGCGGTGTTATCCTGATTGCCGGACTGGTTTTTGGATGGGAAATGGCGCTTTATGCTTTTGTGACATTGTTTATGTGGGGGCTGGTGGCAGATTACGTTCTGGAAGGGCCCAGCGTGGTGCGTACGGCTTTTATTGTAACGGATTCACCCGAAGAGGTATCGCGCGTGTTGTTAGACCGCATGTCAGTTGGTGTAACGGGCTGGGCTGGAAAAGGCATGTTTTCCAAAAAAGAACACACGACTTTGTTTTGCACGGTAAACCGGCCGGATGTTAATATTTTAAAGTCATTGGTTAATGCTGCGGATCCGCGGGCATTTGTGGTCATTATACAGGGGCAGCAAGCCAAAGGAGGTACGTTGCGTCAAACACTGCGCAATTTTAACCGTTTGCAAGAATAAGATTATAAGATGCAATTGTTTTTCTTGCAACTTGGTTTGCGGAGTATTATGATTGACAAGTTTTTATGCCATACATTTTGGTTGAGGGTTATCCGCGGCTCAAGACCCTGATAGATTTCAAGGACACATTTTTATTTCCGTGGGAGGTCAAAATGAGATTTATGGTTTGCTACGATGGAACGGACGAGGCCAAAGAAGCCTTAAAGGTGGCTCAAAATCACGCCAGCGTCTGGAATGCCAAATTGGAGGTGGTCAATACAATTGTTCGCATGGAACCGCTAAAACATACCCAGGTCAAGAAGGCGGAAGAAAAACTGGATAAAGAAGTGCAGGACTTATTGGGAGGCGATGATCCCCCTTATGAGACCCAACTGTTATTAACTGACCTGACCCCCGGAGAGCAGCTGGTGAAGTTTGCAGAGGAAGATAAGATTGATCAAATTTTCCTTGGGATCATAAAAAAGTCCAAAGTCGGAAAATTATTATTCGGTTCCACGGCGCAATATGTCATCTTACATGCGCCATGTCCGGTGGTAACGGTACAAAAATAATCCGGCCAGTAGCAGAATGAATTTGTCTATTGGATTTCCTTAGAGATCGTCTTTGAAACATATCAAGTAAGGCCTTTGATCTAAAAATAGCAGGCCAGACGCAAAGCGTCTGGCCTGCTATTTTGTTGTGATTACGCCTTAACTGGTTAGGACTCAAACCACCAGCGTTCTGCAGCTCGATGGCCATCCATCTCCCAATTCCCCGCCGGTTGCTCGAATCTTATCTTGTGGTTAGCCGCCTCAACATGGTTTGCAAACATTGGAATGACAACCCCGCCTTCATCTCTTACAATCTTCTGGCATTCTACGTATAATTCATGACGTTTCTTCTCATCAAGTTCTGCGCGGGCTTCTTTGAGCAGCTTGTTAAAGCGCTCATGCTTCCAAAAGGTATCGTTCCAGGTGGCATCCGCTGCATAGGCCGTGGAAAACATCCAATCCGCAGTCGCGCGGCCGCTCCAATAGCACATGACCCATCGCTTTTTCATCCAGACGTTGCTCCAGTAACCGTCATCTGGCTCGCGTACCACATCTATTTTTATGCCGGCCTTGGCGGCATGCTCTTTATAGAGAACGGCTGTATCCACCGCACCACCAAGGCAGCAT
>JASFGM010000050.1:0-9784 GCA_050123755.1 Desulfobacterales bacterium | reverse complement strand
GCCATCCTTTATCGACCATCCGATACCACGCAACTCGCAACTCGCAACCCGCAACTCGCAACCCGCAACTCGCAACCCGTAACTCGCAACCCGTAACTCGGAACCTAAATGACGTATCTTATAAAAACATAAGCCACCGGTGACGCAAATAAAAGGGCGTCGATTCGATCCAGGATGCCACCATGGCCGGGTAAAATTCCGCCGGAATCCTTTATCCCTGAAGATCGCTTCAACTCTGATTCAAACAGGTCACCCACCTGACCGGCAACGCCGACGACAATAAAAAATAACAAACATAAGCCCCAAGGTATTTCAGGCAGGAAAAAGTATTTTCCAATCGCCCCGACAACCAGATTGGCAGCCAGCCCGCCAATTGATCCCTCGATTGTTTTTCCGGGGCTGACCGCCGGACTCAACTTGTGTCGTCCCAAATAAGAGCCGACATAATAAGCACTGGTATCGCCGGCGAAAATAACCGCCAGCAAAAGAAATATCCAGATCATGCCGGAACTGCCTGCGCGGATGAGAATCAAAAATGAAAGCAGGAGCGGAATATAGATTAGCCCCTGAAGCTGTCTGATGATCACCTCTAAAACCGTATGATCCGTTTTAAACTGAAACAGGGAAATCAATGCGACGACGAGAAGGTTTAACCCAATAACGCTCAAAGTGAGATCCGGTCCCGCTAAAAAGGTTGACCAGATTAGAGCGAAGCCGATCCCATAACCCCAGTAAAGAATGATCCTGGATATCGGCCTGACTTCGCTGTTGAACACAATGCGATAATACTCCCACAGGGCGACTAACCCCGCGAGGCTGATCAGGATTGTAAAAAGGAAGCTGCCTTTGTAAACCAAAAAAATAAGAACCGGCAAGGCAACAAGCCCGGTTATCCAACGTTTAAGGTGCATCCGGCAGTTCTTTCATATCCGCATTATAGTAATGTAAGTTAGCAAACCACTCTAGTCGTAATTTACAAAAAAACGGTCCTGTTTTAGGTTTCAGGTGTCAGGAATCAAAAGGTGTCAGGTTTCAGTGTTCAGGTGTCAGGGAAATGGAGACCTCTTGTTTAACTTTGTACCCTCTGCCCCCTTTTTACTGACACCTGAAACCTGAAACCTGATATGGCCATTTAGGAATTCAACTGGACTAAAATACCCCACCCAACTTTTGTAACATTTATATAGGACACGACACTAGACCCGGCCGAACCTGCGCTCCCGCTGCTGATAGTCCTTGAGGATCTCGTAAAACTCATCCCGGCCGAAATCCGGCCAAAAAGTCGGGGTCACATAGATTTCACAATAGGCAATCTGCCATAGTAGAAAATTGCTGATTCGCATCTCACCGCTGGTTCGGATCAACAAGTCCGGATCCGGTATCCCTTTCGTATATAAATGCGCCTCCACCATCTCAGGGGTGATGACATCGGGATCAATTGCGCCGCTTTTAGACTTTTTGGCAATCGCTCGGGCCATATGGACAAGCTCTGCCCGACCACCATAACTTAATGCCAGATTTAACTGAAGCGCGGAATTGTTCTTGGTAAGATCCATGGTCGCATGCAGCGCCTGCTGGACGACTGCGGGCAACCGCTCAATTTGGCCGATGCCATGCAGGCGGATGTCATTCTCCAGAAGTTCCTTTTGTTCGGATTTTAAGAATTTTATGAGGAGGGACATCAGGGCATCGATCTCACTCTGCGGCCGCTGCCAGTTTTCGGTCGAAAAGGCGTACAACGTCAGATAGGCGATTTCGAATTCACGACACGCCCGGACGATCGTTCGAACCGCTTCCGAGCCCTTTTCGTGTCCTTTAATGCGGGATAAAAGGTGTTTTTTCGCCCAGCGGCCGTTGCCGTCCATGATAATGGCAATATGTTTGGGCAGCTTGTGTTTATCAAGGTCTTCGGGGTCGGCGGAAGATGAACTAGAATTCAAGGATTTCTTTCTCTTTTTCGGAATAGCATTCATCGATGAGCTTGATGTGCTCATCGGTTATCTTTTGAACCTCATCCTGGGATCGAAAAGCCTCATCCTCTGATATGTCACCGTCCTTTTTTAAGCTTTTCAACAGATCATTTGAATCGCGTCGGATGTTACGGGCCGTAACTTTGTGCTCCTCGCACACTTTATGGACAACTTTTACCAGTTCTTTGCGTCGCTCTTCAGTAAGCGGCGGTATGGAGATCCGTAAAATCTTGCCATCATTGGAGGGTGTAAGCCCCAGGTCGGATTTTAAAATCGCTTTCTCGATGTCTTTGATCACCGATGCATCCCAAGGTTGGATCGTAATCAGCCGACTTTCCGGCACCGCCAGGGTGGCCATCTGATTCAGCGGTGTCGCGGTGCCGTAATAGTCCACTTTAATACCATCGAGAACGGATAGAGAAGCCCGACCCGTTCGGATGCGCTGCAGTTCTCTTTTGAGAGCCTCCACCGTTTTGCCCATACTTTGCTTGGTTTCCTGATATATGTCATCGATCATCGTAATCCACCTCGACCTTGTTTTTTGTAATTTTGAATGGGCTTTTCGCTTACGAACTCATTATATCAAGAATTTATAGCGCTTTCCATCATAATGTTCCGAATATCGGAATTGCGGCATAAAAGGTTGTACAGTTGTAAAAAAAAACGTTTGAATACCGAAACGCTTTTTTGACAACCACTATAAGTTTCTCATCAACTAAAATGCGCTAGATGATGCTTTTCTAAGAAATACGCGTACCGAGGTCCTCCCCACAAATAACCTTCTTTATATTGCCCTTCTGCTTTAAATTAAAAACAGCCAGAGGAAGATGGTTATCCATGGCAAGGGAGATTGCGGTCATATCCATAACCTTGAGCTGCTTTTCTAAAACACCCATATAGCTGATTTCTTTAATCATCTTGGCGCTCTTGTTTTTAGCCGGATCGGAATCATAAAGCCCATCTACCTTGGTGGCCTTTAGAAGGATCTCGGCGTGAACCTCCTGCGCCCGTAAAACTGCAGCGGTATCGGTTGTAAAGTAAGGATTGCCGGTACCCGCACCAAAAATTACCACCCGCCCTCTTTCAAGGTGACGGGTCGCCCGACGCAGAATATAAGGCTCGGCGACTTCATGCATGGAAATAGCCGTCTGCACCCGCGTTTCAAGTCCATTTTTCTCCAAAGCATCCTGCAAGGCCAAACTATTGATGACCGTTGCCAGCATTCCCATATGATCAGCGGATGCTCTGTCCATCCCATAGGAGCTTGCGGCAATACCCCTAAAAATATTGCCGCCGCCGACAACGATGGCGGTTTGTACACCAAGATCAACGCAGGATTGAACCTCTCCGGCCACGTACTTTATCATATCCGGACTGATGCCGAAATCCTGGTCTCCCATTAAGGCTTCGCCGCTCAATTTTAAGACAACGCGTTTGTATTGCGGCTGACTCACGATTTAAGATTCTCCAATTTGGTAGCGAACAAATCGCTTTATGGTGATGTTTTCACCGATTTTAGCGATCAATTCATTCATCAGATCCGCGACCGAAATGTCCGGATCGCGCACAAATGGCTGGTTGAGCAAACAATTTTCTTGATAAAATTTTTTGAGTTTGCCCTCGACAATTTTATCAAGGATGTTTTCAGGCTTTCCCATATCCTGGGCCTGGGCCCGGTAGATATCTTTTTCATTCTCAACAATTTCTTCAGAAATATCTTCCGGTTTAATTCCCAAAGGATTGCTGGCTGCAATATGCATGGCAATATTTTTTGCAAATTCTTGAAAATCTTCATTTTTTGCCACAAAATCCGTCTCACAATTCACCTCGACCATTACACCCAGCTTACCCGTCATGTGGATATAAGATTGAATCATTCCTTCGGTCATGGCACGGCCGGCCCTCTTTTGGGCGGTGGCCAGACCTTTCTTTCTGAGGAACTCAAGCGCTTTATCCATATCGCCTTTTACTTCCAAAAGGGCTTTTTTACAGTCCATCATTCCGGCGCCTGTTTTTTCCCGGAGCTGTTTTACCATTGCCGCCTTAATCTCTGCCATTTTTATTCTCCCGCTATCTCTTCTTTAGAAGGATCTTTTGGTTCCTCGGTTCCCGATTCCAGATCCTCAACAGACTCGTCTTCTTCAGATACAGCTTCTTGCGCTTCTTCCGTCTTGCGGATGATTTCCACCACCGGCCCCTCTGTTCCGTCCGATATCACTTTGCGCTCACCCGGCTTCAGATCGGCGCTGGCGACCGCAATCTCGGATTCCTCTTCAACTTCTTTATCGACTTCCGCCTGCATCTTTTCTTCGTAACGTGCCCGGCCGGCATTGCAGGCATCGGCGACTCTAGACGTTATCAGCCGAATGGCCCGAATCGCATCATCGTTGCCCGGAATGATATAGTCAATCTCATCGGGATCACAATTGGTGTCAACGATCGCCACAATTGGGATATTCAGCCGTCGGCCTTCTCGAACCGCAATCATCTCATTTTTCGGATCCACTACAAATATGGCTCCGGGCAGCGCGTTCATGGTTCGAATACCGCCAAGGTTGTTATCCAGTTTTACGCGCTCCTTGCCCAGCTTCAATCGCTCTTTTTTGGGGAACAGGTTGATGGATTCGTCATTTTGGATATCATTGAGATAATTCAAGCGATTAATACTTTGCCGAATCGTCTGGAAATTTGTCAGCATGCCGCCCAGCCAGCGATTATGCACGTAAAACATTTCGCATCGATTGGCCTCTTCATAGATGGATTCGCGTGCCTGCTTTTTGGTGCCGACAAAAAGGACCGATTTGCCCTCAGCCACCGTATCCTGGACAAAATCGTAGGCTGTTTTGAACATGGAAACGGTTCTTTGAAGATCAATGATGTAAATCCCGTTGCGAGCCCCAAAAATATAGGGCTTCATTTTCGGGTTCCAGCGTTTGGTCTGGTGGCCGAAGTGAACCCCGGCCTCAAGCAGTTCTTTCATGGTTACATAAGCCATTTTTTTCTCCCTTCAGTACTCGGTTTTTTCCTCCGCCGCCATCGATCCTGCTTCTAACTTTCAATGAAAGCACCGGGAAGCAGACCCAGCGACGTGTGTGATAAAAAAATCCACTTCAGATAACAAATTCTATCTGGCTCCGCAACAGTTTTTTCTTTTAATTTTAATGCTTACGGATTTAGCCATCAGGTTTTTTTCTTGATCTGCAGTATGCGATCATAACCGCTGTAATCTTGATAAAAATCGACCCCCTCATATTGACCGCATTCGGCGATCATTTGCTTGAGCGGCGCTTTCTGATCATGCCCGATTTCTAAGATGATCATACCCCCAGGTTTCAGAAAAAGAAACGCCGACTGAATAATATGTCGCAAACAGTGCAGACCGTCTGCAGCGCCATCCAGCGCCAAAAGGGGCTCATAGGCATGAATTTCCGGCTGAAGCCGGGTCAGATCCTCAGATTTGATATAGGGCGGATTTGAAACAATCAAATCAAACAAGCCTGGTTTTGAGCGCAGCGGTGCAAACCAATCGCCAATAATAAAATGGACCTTTCCATCGAGGTCATTCTGCCTGGCATTTTGCCGGGCAACTCGAATGGCATTTAAGGAAATATCGGTGGCCCAATAAGAATGCCGGGGGTTTTCTGATGCCAGGGCCAGGATTACCGCACCGCAACCTGTTCCCAGTTCCAGAATGAGTTTGGACTCAAGATTTGAATCCAGCGCCAGCAATTCTAATGTTTTTTCAACCAGGCATTCGGTCTCCGGTCGGGGTATTAGAACCTCCCTTGTGACGTGCAGATCCATCGACCAAAATTCTTTGCGCTCCAGAATGTAAGCCACCGGCTCGCGGTTCAATCTGCGCTTGATTAAGGCTTTAAAGCGTTCCAGTTCAGCTGGAATCAGCGGCTGATCATAGCGTAGATATAAATCAATCCGCCTGATATTTAAGACGTGCGCTAAAAGGATTTCGGCAGTCGCCCGGGGGCTGTCGATATCGTGGTTGTTAAAGTATGTTGTGGCCCACTGCACCAGTTTAATGATGGTCCATTCAGGAGGCCTGCGCTTGGTTTGATTCTGCATTTTGCAACGCCTGAGCCTGGAAATAGACGGTCAGCTCATTGACCAACTCGGAGAGATCTCCTTCCAGGATACCATCGAGCTTATAAAGGGTAAGCCCGATGCGATGATCGGTAACTCTTCCCTGGGGAAAATTGTAAGTTCGGATCCGGCCGCTGCGGTCCCCGCTTCCCACCTGGCTTTTGCGCTCCTCGGAGCGCTTTTCGTTTTGTTCCTGGGTTATTTTATCCAGCAGTCGTGCACGCAGCACCCGCAGGGCCTTGCTTTTATTTTTTAACTGCGACTTTTCATCCTGGCAGGTTACGACCAGGCCGGTCGGAAGGTGCGTGATGCGAACGGCTGAGTCGGTCGTATTGACACTCTGTCCTCCGGGACCCGTGGATCGATAAACGTCGATTTTAAGCTCAGCGGGATCAATCTGCACATCGACGTCTTCGGCCTCCGGCAAAACGGCGACCGTAACAGCTGAGGTATGAATTCGCCCCTGGGCCTCGGTGGTCGGGACCCGTTGCACACGGTGGATGCCGCTTTCATATTTAAATTCGCTATAGGCGCCTTTGCCATGGATCATCGCGATAATTTCTTTTATACCGCCGACACCGGTGGCGTGATGCGCCATCACTTCCACCTTCCAGTTGCGGTTTTCGGCATAGCGGCTGTACATCCTAAACAGATCGCTGGCAAACAGTGCCGCCTCTTCCCCGCCGGTGCCAGCGCGGATTTCGACAATTACATTCTTGTCATCATTGGGATCCCTGGGCAAAAGCAGCTTTTTGAGGTCGTCTTCAAGCTGATTTTTCTTCAGATTTAGCTCGGTAAGCTCGTCCCGAGCCAGATTTTTTATTTCAGGATCGGAATCCTGCAGCAGTTCTGTAGATTCTTCAATCCCCTGCAGAATCTCTTTGAATTCTCTGTAAACTGTCACGATCTTTTTCAGGTCGGCATGCTCCCGAATAAGATCCTGGTAAACCTGTTGATCCTTTATAATCTCGGGGTCACCTAAACGCTCCTCTATTTCGGAATATCGTTTTTCGACCCCTTTTAATTTTTCAAACATTGATTTTAATACCTGATCGTTATCTGTTTTAGGTTGGCCGGTTGAGCCGGTTGAGCCTGTTTTGCGCGTTGTCCTGTTGAAATCGGAAAAATATCTAATTCAATTTTTTCGGGCAAACAGGCCAACGGGCTTACGGGTTCAACTTAAATTTCTTGAAATTTTAATGTGTTATAGGGAAATGTCCTGGTGTGTTATTACACGCACGAAGCCAGAAGGAACATTTTATGCTGTTCAGCCGATACGGACCGGATTAAGGATGCCGCCGGCCGAGCAGCATAACTACAGGCGAGGGGCTACTGATTTGGTTTTTCTTTCTGTTGAAATTTTTCATATTTCTTGCGGAAACGCTCGATTCGACCCGCCGTATCAATCAGCTTTTGCTTTCCGGTAAAAAACGGATGGCATTTTGAGCAAATTTCAACGCGGATATCCTTTTTTGTGGATCCGACCTCCAACACGTTCCCACAGGCGCACCGAATATTGGTTTCATTATACTCAGGATGAATGTCAGTTTTCATTTTATTTCAACCTCCTAAAAAAATTTTCATAAAATCTTTTTTTATATACGAAAGAATTCCTTTTGGCAACCTTTAATTTTATTAGGTATTCATAGAATTCAAAAACTCCTTATTATTCTTTGTCCCGCTCATTTTTTCAAGCAAAAATTCCATGCTGTCAACCGTATTTAAAGAGGTGAGCAGCTTGCGCAATATCCAAACCCGATTCAGGGTTTCCTCATCCAAAAGGAGTTCTTCTTTGCGCGTGCCGGAGCGTTTGATGTCAAATGAAGGATACACCCGCTTATCGGCCAGTCGGCGATCCAGCTGAATTTCGGCATTGCCGGTACCTTTAAATTCTTCGAAAATAACTTCATCCATGCGGCTGCCCGTATCAACCAGTGCGGTGGCAATTATGGTTAAACTGCCGCCCTCCTCAATGTTTCGAGCCGCCCCGAAGAATCGCTTGGGACGCTGCAATGCATTGGAGTCCACGCCCCCTGATAGGATTTTCCCGCTGGGTGGTACCACGGAGTTGTATGCACGGGCCAGGCGGGTAATACTATCCAACAGGATAACCACGTCTTTTTTATGTTCAACCAGCCGCTTGGCCTTGTCAATCACCATCTCGGCTACCTGAACATGCCGTTCGGCCGGTTCATCAAAGGTTGAACTGATGACTTCCGCAGCCACGGTACGCTCCATATCGGTAACTTCTTCCGGCCGTTCATCAATCAGCAACACAAAAGGCACGACATCTTTGTGACTGGCGATAATCGCGTTGGCAATACTTTGCAACAGCATGGTCTTTCCGGAGCGAGGTGGGGATACAATCAATCCTCTCTGGCCAAAGCCGGTGGGGATCATCATATCCATGATGCGGGTGGAATAGTTTTCGGGTTCGGTTTCAAGGTTGACCTTGCGATCGGGATACAGCGGTTTAAGATTATCAAAAAGAATCTTGTCACGCGCGACCTCCGGATCTTCAAAATTAACAGCCTCAACCTTCAACAGGGCGAAATAGCGTTCAGATTCTTTCGGCTGGCGGATTTGTCCCGAAACAGTGTCCCCGGTTCTTAGATTAAACCGTCGGATCTGGGATGGTGATACGTAAATATCATCCGGACCCGGTAAATAATTTGAGTCCGGTGATCTTAAAAACCCAAATCCGTCCGGCAAAATCTCCAGGGTTCCTTCGCCGAAAATGAAACCGTTTTTTTCAATCTGATGTTGAAGCAATGCAAACATCAACTCCTGCTTGCGCATACCGGCCGCGCCTTCAATTTTGTATTGTTTGGCCATCTGGGTCAGTTCGCTGATATTTTTCTCTTTCAGTTCAACTATATTCATTAAACATACTCCCCTTTAAGTTAGTATTCGGGCGGGTTTTCATCTGCCCTGTCGGCAGAGTTGTAGAAATTCCAAAACGTTTAATTAATAGACACTTTCCAATACTTTAGCATTATGCTAAAGCTCGGAGCGGGTTAGCCTTCAAAGAAACCGCTTGGAAGGTATTCGCACTTGGCAACGTTTAAGATTTGAATAAATATAGGCGTCCCTAAACAGTAGACTTATGGATTGGATCCATGTTGGTTTCTAAGGAGGATTATGCGTGTTCAGTGATTTTAAGTTTGAAGAATAATTAGGTACCCTCGCAATCCGGTGGGTTATGCCCTATCTCAGCTAATCTTAAAATTATATCATTATTATAATCATGTCAAGCAGTTTGTCCTATTTTTCGGTTCTTTAGCCAAACATACGGTTGATAAATTTCTACCGACGCGATACGCCTTATTCATCAAAATCCGCTGGTGCCTGTACGTTAAAGACAATGATTCAAATCGATACGAAAATTTTCCCAAAAAGCCGCGGTGCCTATATTGTCGGGGGGGCGATCAGAGATATTCTTTGCGGTCGACCGCCTCTCGATTATGATGTGGCCGTGCTGGCAGATCCGGTTGAATTTGCCCATCAGGTGGCCCATAATACGAATGGTCGTCTGGTTGAAATTGGCAAACCCGGCCAAGAGATCATTCGCGTGGTTTCAAAAGAAACCACGATCGATATCTGCAAGATAAAAGGAACGTCTATTGATGATGATCTTCGGGCCAGGGATTTTTCTATCAATGCCATGGCCTATGATTTGTTCTCGCATCAGTTGATCGATCCTTGCGGTGGTCAAT
>JASFGM010000049.1:0-9969 GCA_050123755.1 Desulfobacterales bacterium | reverse complement strand
GAGAGACGCTTAGGCCGCCGATTCCATCTTGATTTGATGTCTTGCGGGCAAAGACCCGCACAGTTTTTCTGTGTGCGAATTTGCCATGAGGCGGCATGGGTGCCTTCATCTATTCACGAATCAACATTTTACGGCCCTAATTCACAAGGAAAATTGAAAAGGGGATTTATGCGATACAAGGGAATCAATGCCTTAACCGGCGAAGCAATTGAAATAGAAATAAAACATACGCGTATCACCCGAATTAAAAAAATCGCCGCATCCAACGGGCTTCCTTATTTGGCTCCCGGTTTTTTTGATATACAGGTTAACGGACTTAAAGGTTACGGATACAGCCATGAAGATTTTTCCGAAGATATCATAAAAAAAATAATATCTTCTCTTGATGCATCCGGAACCACCCGGCACTTGGCTACCATTGTGACAATCCCGAACGAACGAATTCTGAAGAATCTGACCGGCATTGCACAGACCGTTAAAAATTCAGAAAAGATTGCCTCAGCCATTGCAGGAATTCACATCGAGGGACCCTATCTGTCCGCGGAAGATGGCCCCAGAGGAGCCCATGAGCCAGCGTATATCCATGATCCGGATTTTTCTGAGTTTCAAACCTGGCAAGCAGCGGCCGACGGCCTCATTCGACTCGTTACATTAGCGCCGGAGCGCAAAGGCGCCATTGAATTTGTCCAAAAGGTTTCCGCTACAGGGGTTATCGTCTCAATTGGTCATACAGCTGCAGATCCCGAACGAATTCGCCAGGCAATCAAGGCCGGCGCCCGCATGACGACCCATTTGGGCAATGGCAGCCACAACCTTTTGCCAAGATTAAAAAATTATATTTGGGAACAATTAGCTGCCGACGAGTTGGCTGCCGGTATAATTTGCGACGGTTTTCATCTTCCGAAAGCCGTGGTCAAGGTGTTTAAGCGCGCAAAAGGGCTGGAAAGGCTCATCCTCGTTAGTGATGTTGCTTATCATGCAGGGCTTGAGCCGGGCATTTACAGATTTGAAAATACGGATGTGCAAGTCTTTGAAGATGGACATTTGGGTCTAGCCGGCAGCGACTATCTAGCCGGCGCCGCTCATCTTCTGGACAGGGATATTGCCCAATTTATGGCATATACCCAGAGCACATTGGCCGAAACAATTCCGCTGTGTACGTCTAACCCATATAGAATTTTAGAGTTTCCGGATAATTACGGCAAGCTCGAGATAGATTCTCCGGCAGATTTAGTGCTTTTTGATTATCAAGCCGGATATGATCGGTTGGATGTCATCAAGACCATCCGCAATGGAAAAGAGGTTTTCAATAAGGAATCCAGGCCGCGCAAATAATATAGCCCCTCAAACTCCGGAGTTATTCAATCATAACGCGGAAAATTTTAGTGTTATCGGTTATTACAAAATGTCAATCTAAGATATTTCCAACTTGCATCTTGACAGAATGTCGACGGATAAGCTAATTCATTCCTGTATAAAATATCAATCTCCCCGGATGATGTTATTGTTTAAAAACGAAGAATCATTTAAGCGACTTTCCCGTAACCCAACACACGACCTGCAGCTATTCGGATAAAACATAAGCGTAAGAAATAGCTTGCATTATGTTTTAAATTTTTAAGATGTGACCCCCTTTCGGAAAAAAAGCGAGTTTTTTGAAGGCGGATTATTCAAGCTTGATCCTTCAGCGCTTTGGAATTATAGAGTGGCCGATAGTAATTTGCGTATACCCCAATAGAAAAGGAGGGGAATTATGGAAAAAAAGAAATTGCTTGTGTGGGGGGTGTTGGTTTTTTTCATGACGGTGTCGGGTGTCTCATTATGCATGGCCGCAGGAGGTCTGGTGATCTATAACGCCGGGTCGCCCGAAATGGGCGAAGACCTCATCAAAGCCTTCAATGGGAAATATTCTGACATCAAGGTGGAAGTCATCCGCGCCGGCTCCGGAGAACTACTCACGAGAACTAAAGCGGAGGCAAGTAGACCTCAGGGTGATATCATCATGGCCATTGCTAAGGAAAACCTGGAGATCATCAGGGACCTTCTTGAGCCCTATAAAGTTCGTGAAGACGCCGCTTTCCCTGATGACGTGAAGGACACGAAGGAAAACAAATACTATGGGTTTAGCTTCAACATCCAGGCATTTATTATCAACACAGACGTTGTACCACTGGAGAAAGCGCCGAAATGTTGGAAAGACCTGGCTGAGAAGGAGTGGCAAGGAAAGATCGTCCTGGCCAATCCAGCCCTCTCAGGGTCGGCATACGCCCAGCTCTTTCAGATGGTTCACCTTTACAGCTGGGATCATATCAATGCTGTGAGGAAGATGAGCACCTTTGTGCCAAAATCATCACTGGTCTATACCTTTGTCGGACGGGGGGAATTTCCTATCGGCGTTACGGGAGAGGGTAATGTGTTCAAGGAAAAAAACAAGGGAAATCCGGTGGCTCCGGTATATCCCTGTGAGGGAACGGGTCTTCGGTTCGATGCCTCGGGGATAATTAAGAATGGACCAAATGCGGGGAACGCCAAGATTTTTATGGACTGGCTGACAACAAAAGAAGCGATGACGATCTGTTCTCAAGCTCCGCACTTCAGGAGAATGGCACGGCCGGATGTACCGCCGCCTCCGGGGTTAGAGCCGACTTCAGAAATTAAGTTCTTCCCTTATGACGCGATGCAGGCATCCAAGAGCAGGGAGTCGTACCTTCAAAAGTTTGGCGAGATTTTCTCTCGGAGAAAATAGGGAGAAGCGGTTTCCCGGGCATGGGTGGCTTTTAGGGTTATCCATGCCCTTTTTCATTGAATAAAGGGTTTTACGGTCGTTTTATGGCGGGACAAATTCAAGGGAGCAGCCCTGTCGCCCTCTCTATTCGAAACCTCAAGAAGGTTTTCAGGGGAAAAGGCGAAAGGGTATCGGCACTCGACAACGTATCTATAGACGTTCAGGAGGGAGAACTGTTTACCCTTTTGGGCCCAAGCGGCTGTGGCAAGACCACAACCCTCCGGTGTATCGCCGGTTTTGAGAAGCCCACGGGCGGAATGATAGATTTTCTCGGCAGGGATTTTACAACGATCCCTCCCTTCAGGCGAAATATCGGGATGGTCTTCCAGAGCTATGCGCTGTTTCCTCACATGTCGGTCTTTGAGAACGTGGCATACGGGCTGAAGATACGCAGGGGTTCCCGTCGAGAGATAGAACAGAAAGTAGATGGGATTCTGCAGTTGGTAGGGCTTGATACCACCAAACAGAGGAAGCCGAGTGAGCTTTCAGGGGGTCAACAGCAGCGGATTGCCCTCGCACGGGCTTTGGTTTATGACCCCCAGCTCCTTCTGTTGGATGAGCCTTTGAGCAACCTCGACGCAAAGCTGAGGGTCTATATGCGGGGGGAGATCAGGAGGATCCAACAGCGGGCGAAGGTGACGACTCTATTTGTCACGCATGATCAGGAGGAAGCCCTCTCCATCTCTGATCGTATCGCTGTGATGCACGCCGGCAAAGTCAGCCAGATAGGGACTCCAGATGAGATTTATGAAGATCCAGACTCGATCCGTGTGGCTGATTTCATCGGGCAAGCCAACTTCTTCGAATGCACTGTCAAGAAACAGGCCAGCGGGTTATTGGTTTTGACCTTTCCATCGGGAGAGCGGATATCCCTGAACAGTACCTCTGCAATGCTCTCAGATTTTCCTCATCCGAAGGGTGTACTCTTCTCAAGGCCTGAGCAGATAAAGGTCACTGCTGAACCGGGTCGCCCGAATACGCTTAAAGGAAAGGTTAAGAGTATTCTCTATCTTGGATCTCTTGTGCGGTATTTTATCGAGGTCTTTGGGCATACGATCCCCCGGGAGGTTCTCGTTGATGAGGACCGTCGCATTAAGGGAGTCCGTGAAGGGGATGAGGTCGGCGTGGTCTTAGATGAGGATGATGTGAGACTCTTTCCACCTGACCAAAAAGATCAGCTGCAAAAGGAGAGCAGTTAAGTAAATTTTACACCCCAAAATAAGGAACACAAGGGCATGCGGGACGGTTTTAAGGAACGACTCGGAAATATTGAGCTGACGACCCACGTGGTTCTGGGCTTGGCTTTATTAATACTCCTGGTCTTCATAGCCTACCCCCTGTCAAAGGTAATTCTCAACAGTTTCCTCGAGGCTGGAGACGTTCTTTCTCTGGAAAATCTAACGCTTGCAAACTTCTCCCAGTTTTACACCTCCACACTTTATAAGAGCGCGCTTTTACATACCCTGATGGTAGGATTTCTGTGTGTCCTTTTCTCCTGCCTCCTCGGGATACCCATGGCCTACTTTGTTGCGAAGACTGAGGTGCCTTTTAAAGTCGTCTTCCTCACTCTGGGAACCCTTCCGCTGATACTGCCCCCATTTGTAGGGGCTTATTCGTGGGTGCTCCTCTTTGGCCGCCAAGGTGTTATCAATTACTTTCTGAACAGGCTCTTTGGAATCTTCCTGCCCGATATTTACGGAGCCCCCGGGGTCATTATCGCTATGACGATGAGCTATTATCCATTCGTCTTTCTCCTGACTTATGGAGCGCTTCTATCAGCTGATCCGCATATTGAGGAAAGCGCTGAGATTATGGGGGCTTCGAGGTGGAGGGTAATTCGGACGATTACCTTACCATTGGTCATCTCATCGATCGTGGCCGGCGCACTCATCGTGTTCATGCGGGCAGTGGGAAACTTTGGTGTTCCTGCAATTCTGGGAGGAAACTTCTACGTGCTCCCGACCCTGATCTACTTTCAGGTCACCGGCTTTTTCAACTTACACGCAGCCGGGGCTATCGCCATGGTCAATGTTGCCATGGTGGGCACGGCCATACTTCTCTCCCAATACGTCACCGCCAAGCGGTCACACGTAACCATTACCGGTACGACACAGGCGGCCCGGATATCCACTAACAAAACCTTGAAATGGGTGGGGACAGTTTTCTGTGCCGGCGTTATCTTTTTTTCCCTGCTCCCACACCTTACCGTGATCGTAACGTCTTTCACTGAGGGATGGGCCGGGACCAGATATCCCACGAAGTTCTCATTGGAGAATTACAGGAGAATATTTGAGATTGCCAGAACCCCTATCAGAAACAGCCTCTTTCTGGCGACAACTGCCACGCTTGTGGCGGCTGTGGTTGGTACGCTGCTCTCTTATATAAACGTTAGAAAGCGGTTTCGGGGCAGGTGGATCTTAGATCTGACCGTAATGCTCCCCTTCATCCTTCCTGGGATTGTCGTTGGCGTAGCAATCCTGACAGGTTTCTCATCGGGACTTATCATCCTCAGCGGCACCTGGATGATTATGGTGATTGGATTTTTCATTCGACGGATGCCCTATATTTACCGATCGACGATGGCCTCCCTAAGCCAGATCGATGTGGCCGTGGAGGACGCTTCCACTATTGCGGGTGCTCCCTGGCTTACCACATTCAGAAAGGTTACCCTCCCGTTGATGGCTCCGGGCATTTTGGCTGGAGCTGTGATTGCCTTTTCGACCCTTATGGGAGAACTTTCCACGACGATTATCCTCTACTCGGCCAAATGGAAAACCATCACCGTAGCCATCGTTGAATACCTCTTCTCCGCCAATATCGGCCCCGCATATGCTTTAGGAACGATCCTTATCTTTCTGGTCCTTGGCGCTATCTTTCTGGCAAACCGCATCTTGGGCCGGAGGATGTCCCAGATGTTTAGGATGGTGTAAACGGATGGCTTCGGAGAAGGAAAATGGGTTGAGAATATCGACAGAAATTATCACATTTCTATTGTTACTCTGATGTCAGGATCAAAAAAGAAATCGCAGGCAGTGGTTCAGTGACAACAAACATCGGTTTATCCCTCATCGTGTTCAAAAATCCCGAAGAAGTGAAGGATTTTATTCGGGCGTCGCAAGAATTACTCGATTTTGAGCCTTTTTTTGAACTTTCCTATCATTTGGATGGGGATTTTCTGGAATCATTAAGCTTTCTTAAGGGCCGAGTTCTTTCCGCTCATGCGCCCTGCCCGAGTCAGGTTTATTTCCCGAATCTTGGCAGCAGAGATCCGCAGGTTGTTAGAGAAAGCTTTGAGATCATAAGAAAAAGTGCGCAAACCGTCTCATCTTTTGGAGGTTCCAACCTCGTACTCCATCCCGGCTATACCCTGGATGATGCTGTGTGCGCGAAGGAGGTTAAAAGGAAAAAAATAATGGAATCCCTGGGGGGAGTAGAGCAAAGCCTGGTATGGATAAAAGAGGGGTCTGTCTGTAAACCGAGTTATTGTGAAACTCGGGTTTATAAAGCTCATTTACATGAGGCAACTTCCAACCTGCAGAAAGCAGCCCTGATCTGTAAAGAGGAGGGGGTACAACTCTGTGTTGAGAATCTAAACCCCAGGATCACGTATCTCTTTCAGCTTCCTGAAGATCTTATCTATCTGACCAGGAAAACAGAGGACCTCTTTATTTGCCTGGATATCGGGCATTTGTGGATTTCCTCGCTGGTTCATCAATTTGATTTCATGGGTGCAATTGATAACATCTGTCGAACCGGAAGGGTATTGATGAGCCATATCCACGACAATAGATCGACTCTAGGCAATACGATTTACCTTGCCGATGAGCACGATCTGATCGGGAACGGGAATGTTCCTGTTGAGAAAGCATTAAGATTTTTAAAAGAACGATGCCTTACAACTTTCATTATTGAGTCGATTGCATCCCCAATTGAAAATCTTAAGAGAATATTGAGGATGTTCCTCAACGATTAGAGAAGAAAGAACGAGTTCGATTGCTGAAAATCGATAAAGAGCGCCGAGACCGACTTATTCAATGGGTACCGGGTACAGCCGAGGAATTGTAGCGGAAGGCAAGGGCCTTACGTTCCACCTCCCGGGGTGGGTGAAAATTAATCGATTTAAGTTTGATGATAATTAGTTTTCCAATCTCAAAAACTTCGTTAAAATCAAATAAGATCCAGCTCCGTATCCAGGCTTAACATAGAAATTTTCTTTTTTAATTTTTGTACCACATCTTTTGGAAACATACGAAGTTCAGATGCCTCAAATTTGTATTGCGGCAGATATTTGATAACAAGAAGTGCAATTGCCAAGCCCTGATCATGATCCCGCTTCTTTCTAATCGCTTCGCGGTCCGGTTGCTCGCTCAACCAAACTTTATGAATGGAAAAGGCTCTTGGGTCGGGGACGACCATAGAAACTGGATAACCATCATCTCCGATGATCACCTGAGAAAATTTTGGAGAAGAAATCAACCAATGCAAGTTTCTAATTTCAGCGGCTTTTAAGTCACCGGGTCCACCCATGCGCACGGGATCGCTTCTGACCAAAGATTTTGATTCAGGCTTTATTAGGTCTACCATGTAGCCATCCCGGTTAACAGCCCGGAAGCTTCCAGGGGCAGCAGGTTCAAAAGATTTATCTGCTTTGCGGAGAAGATCTATCAGATCTATAGGATCCGTTCCATATTCGGCGAAAAGCGTAAGCTTCGGTCGAACATCCCAGAGTATGTCTATATCCCTGGTTGCCGTGAGGGGACGATCTAAAAATACACCGGCAGCTGCTTCATAGGCATACATTGCGTTAGTACCGATCACCAAAATGTTCTGCCCGAGTAAGTTTCGCTGCTCTAAAACCCGCAATACACCGGTAACTATCCTTGGAACCCGTTGGATCATTGCTGCTTTGCAAAACCTTGATTGTTCGTTTAACCGTTTTTTTAAGGTTGCCAAACGATCTTTTGCCTCCTTTTTTGCCGTTCGAAAGTCAGCTAAAATTTTTTCCGTTTCAATAGAGCGTGGGCCTAAACTTTTTCCATAGCCATACCGATCACGAGTTTTGAATAAATACTGACGACCTTTGGCTTTTTTCCAGTGCATCCCTCCTCTGTATGATCGGCTTTTTTGAAAAGCTGAAATGAATGCCTCGTATAACTGCACAGCATCGAGGTAAACACGCCTTTGATTATCGTTCATTTCTTTAAACATTAGCGTATTCCTTCAATTTGAATTCTTAGATTAATGAAGGAAAACCATGGGAAACAAAGTTTTCCTTCAATATGTATTTTTTCTATTTTGAAGGAAAACAAAATTATTGTCAAGAAATTACGGAAGGAAATGGATCTAATCCACGAATTCTGTGGATATTTTTTAATCTGTCGAATTTAGAGTTAAATATCGTTTGAATTCACGTACGTCTTTTTCGCTTTTGCATGCGGCTTAAGAAAAAATATCACCTCCAAAATAAGGTTGGCGCAAATCGATAATTAGAAAATCAACAAATCAACCCCGCGCTCCATCTTGTCCCCATTAAAGGTTTTATTGAAATTGCCGATTATAGTTTGTGAGAGAAACTACCGTACCAATAGGGAGATCAAACTATGAATTACCGTCTAACCCGAAAATTATGCATTTGTTTGGCAATCGGCTTTTTCATCGTCTCTATGTGTGCAGATGTTTTTGCGGGCGGCAGCATAAACATTGAGTGGGGCAAAGGATCGGGATCTGATAATCGTGAAGTTGCTAAAAAACATAAAAAACAAGGCCCACCGGCACATGCACCGGCCCATGGATATCGCGCGAAACATCAATACCGGTATTATCCATCCCGTTCGGTCTATTACGATACCGGCCGGGGGCTCTATTTTTACCTTAAAGGGGATAACTGGGAAGTCGGCGCTTCACTGCCGGGAAGCCTGCGTGTCGGATTGGGAGACTCCGTCAGCATTGAGTTAGATACCGCTAAGCCTTACGATCACCATGCCGAGCATGTTAAAAAGTATCCGCCGAAACAGTTTAAGAAAAAGAAAAAGAACAAACGCAGCTAAAAGCGAATTTCAGAGTTCCATATTTCCAAAAAAGCAGGGATATTCGCCCTGCTTTTTTTATCTGTGTCTATCTGCGTTAATCTGTGTCCTAACCCAATCTGCGGATCGATTTTTTGCTTTGAGCTTTGAGCCTTCAGCCTTGAGCTTGGAGCCAAAGAGCATCTGCGTCATCTGTGGACCGCTTTGTTGCCTTGAGGCTCCAACTTTAAACCGATGAGCTGTTGAGTCTCATCGTATCAGCTTATAAGATTACGAGTTCACTATCTAATTTATCTGCGGATCGGATATAGCATGGCTTTCTCCTGTTGATGTGAAAACTATTGTGTTCTACTATCATTTCAGGCAATATGAAAAGGTACCCAATTTAAAATACCAAAACTGTGGAATCTATAAGGTGATATCATGAACATTTTCGGATATACGGCTGTGGTTTGGAAAGAAACTGAGGGATATGTGTCAAAATGTCCAGAACTAGGCGTCGCAAGCTGTGGTGATTCTTTCGAGGATGCAGTGGCTAA
This sequence comes from Desulfobacterales bacterium, assembly GCA_050123755.1. Lineage (GTDB taxonomy): Bacteria > Desulfobacterota > Desulfobacteria > Desulfobacterales > JAHEIW01 > JAHEIW01. The sequence continues at coordinate 619 of JASFGM010000049.1, read as the reverse complement.
TCTGCAGGAAGCTGTTGAATTGTTTCTCGAAAACGCCAAAGAGCTCAATCTGCTAGAAGATCTTGAGGAAAGCTTAATCACTAAAGAAAAATATACCGCTCATCTTGAAGCAACAATACCATGACGAAATTTCCCGTCTGTTCAGCAAAACAAATCATTAAGACATTAAGGTCGATCGGTTTCGAGGAAGCTCCAAAAAGGGGAAAGGGAAGCCATATCGCCATGGTAAAACGAGACCGCGAAAGGACTAGACTGGTCATCATTCCAAAAAGGAAAGTCATACCAAGGGGAACTCTCCGAGCTATTTTGGAGCAGGCCGGTCTGACTCGAGAAGAATTTCTGGAGCTTACAAGTGATGATAAGTAAAATCAAGTTTTCTGTTTTCGAAGATGGAATTTTTTTTAAAGGTTTTACCACTCCCGGTCTGAATTCGTTTGTCGGCTGAATAATTTAATATTTCCCGCATTTCCACACTCAACGCTTAAACGCCTACCGCTTAATTTACGAGAATCTGCGAAAACTGGGGATAATTTAATCTGCGAAAATCTGCGTAACCCGCTCGCCTCGCCTTACTCGCATGGCGGGCGCGGTCTGCGGATAATATTTAATCTGCGGATCG
>JASFGM010000048.1:0-9970 GCA_050123755.1 Desulfobacterales bacterium | reverse complement strand
CAAGATTCAGCGTCAACGCTTTTTTGCCGGCATTGATACACAAAAAATAGGAATTCATGCGTTTTTCACTGAGAACATTTTCACCGATGAATCGATTGGGATCTCCGTAAACCGGATGTTCCAGTCGGATGATATTCATTCCGTCTTGGGCCAGGCGGTAGGTTAGATAGGGCAACACCGTCGCCTGTTCCAGAGATATCACGGTAAGGTCCTTAAAAAAATCCATAGTCATCTCCATTAATATCAAGGCTGGAATTAAAATTTGTGAGGCGTTTGTTCCAGAACCGCCGTTGTAATTCGGTGTGGGTTCAGCACGTTTTTGTATACGGTATACAAAGTACAGATGTCAAGAAATGTTTTAAAGTCCCACCGTTTTTGCGGGAGTGAGTTTCACCGATTGCACAAAAAACAGTTGAGTGTTAAAACAGGGTCGTAAAGAAAAAAATCCGGTCTTGAAACAAATGCGGTTCACTATAAATATACCTTATATATGAAAAGAGAAAGTCATGTCGCAATGAAAATCTCCATCTGTTTTTTTGCCCTGTTAAGTTCTATTATAATAATTGCGGCGATAGATTCGAATGCCTTTGCCGGTGAAGTCAAACAGAACGATAAAATAACCATCGTTACAGCCGGTACGGTTGCCAGGCTCTGCCCGCATCCCGGTTGCGGACCGGATATGCATATCACCCGGATACCCCAAGGAACCGTTTTAAACGTTGAAGGCATTGAGGATTATACGATCGGGACATTCAAAGTGAAGTGGTTTGAGGTGGTGTACAAGCAAAACCGGGGATGGATCAGCATATATGATACCGACAAGGCCCCATGACAAGAGAAAATTATGGACCCGTGGCTCAGATCATTCGCTCGGCGGGTCCATCCTGCCTTAACCACGTCTGGGAGCTTGATGCAGAAACCAGGGCTACGCTTTTTGATTTGATAACCGATTATCTGAAACATCTGGAAATTCATTTAAACCAGATAACCGATGTATTGAATACCTTTACAAAACGATATGGATACTTGGCGAAAATTTAAAAGATGACGGGCAACATCACCCATATCAGAAAAGCGAGTCCTGCAGACATATCTCTATTATCCGGCCTGGTTCGACAATCCTATCGCGACGTTGCAAAGAGATTCGAGCTCACACCTGGAAACTGCCCCAAGCATCCCTCTAACTGCACGGATGAATGGATCGAAAACGACTTTGCCAGGGGTGTCAGCTATTTCATCCTGGAGCACGGAGGCATACCGGCAGGATGCGTTGCGATCGAAAGCGCTGAGGCCGATCTTTGCTATCTCGAGCGCCTGGCTGTTTTACCGCATGAAAGAAAAAAAGGCTTCGGGAGCCAGCTGATCGAATATATTTTTCTTACCGCGCGGGAATTAGGATCAAAAAACATCAGCATCGGCATTATAGCCAAGCAAACAGAATTAAAGCAATGGTACCAAAAATTCGGATTTATCGAGGTTGAAACCAAAGAATTCAGCCATTTACCGTTTCTGGTTACCTTTATGACCTATGAACTTTAAATATATCAAAAGTTGACGTCGCACCTGGATAATGGAAAGATGTTCAAGTCTAAATGCGCAGGATAGTCGGTTTCCAATTTTTAAATATAATATTTAAATTGGTGTAAAATTTTCCATCTCATATTAATGTTGGGCTGCAGACTTGATGGGCGAAGACCAAAGAACGACCGCTAGGGAGATTGCTTACAAACACTTGAAGGCCGGTGATCCGTTGAGTTGGTTCGAAGATCTCTATTCGCGAGCAGGGGACGACAGATCGATCATTCCTTGGGCTGATTTAACACCGAATCCCAATCTCATCGACTGGTTTGAGCGGAATCGAATCTGATTTCACGTCAAACTCCTGAGCTGCTTTGATTTTTCCACATACAGTGTCCCTCTGTTTGAAACCTTAAACAAGGGGGTGCCATTATGGCAGAAAAAGGCTTTAAACGTAAACTCACCGCAATCCTCAGTGCAGATGTTGTCGGATACAGTCGTCTCATGGGCGAAGACGAAGAAGCCACAGTCCGCACATTAACGGCCTACCGTGAAGTGTTTACCACTCTTATCCAACAGCACAGTGGCAGGATAATAGACTCTCCAGGTGATAACTTGCTGGTTGAATTTGCCAGTGTGGTCGATGCAGTACAATCTGCTGTGGCCATTCAAAAAGAGATCAAAGCCCGCAATGACGAATTACCTGAAAACCGCAGAATGCAGTTCCGCATCGGTATTAATCTTGGAGATGTAATCCAAGAAGAAGAGCGGATTTATGGTGATGGTGTCAATATCGCAGCACGTCTTGAAGCACTCGCTGATCCCGGAGGAATTTGTGTCTCTAAAACAGCCTTCGACCACATCGAAGCTAAGTTGCCACTGGGTTACGAGTTTCTGGGTGAACAAGCGGTAAAGAACATCTCAAAACCGGTAGGTGCCTATCGTGTCCTAATGGAACCGAGGGTGACGGTTGCAGGGGTGCAGGAAAGAAGGACTCTGGCTTCATTAATGGGGCGCAAATCCGTAACCTCCGGCGTAATTGCAGTTCTTGTTGTGATCATTTGTGCGCTGGTGTGGAACTCTTATTTACGTGCACCGAAGATTGAGCCTGCATCAGTGGAAAGGATGTCTTTTGAATTACCCGACAAACCATCCATCGCCGTACTTCCATTCAAGAACCTAAGTGATGATCCCAAACAGGAGTATCTCAGTGACGGTATCAGCGAAGCAATCATTAATGCGCTTTCAAAACTTCCCAGAGTGTTCGTTATCGCAAGAAACTCTTCCTTTAACTACAAGGGGAAATCCGTGAAGGCTCAGCAGGTCGCAGAGGAGCTTGGAGTGCAATATATTCTGGAAGGAAGTGTGCAGAGATCTGGCGAAAAGCTGAGGGTGACTGCACAGTTGATCGACGCTTTGAAGGGCCATCATTTATGGTCCGAGCAGTATGATCTTAAGATGGACGATTTGCTGACCGTGCAGGACATGATTGCTATGAATGTGCTTGTTGAGACTCAGGTCACGCTGACCGACGGGGAGCAGATGCGCATGATGAAGAAGGCGACTAACAATCTTAAAGCATATGAGAAGTTTTTAGAAGCAGTTGGGTATTACCACCGAACCAATCGAGAGGACAATTTTAAGGCCCGTCAGTTGGCTGAAGAAGCCATTGGATTGGACCCGAACTTCTCGACCGCATATGTTTTAGTTGGTGTGACCCATTTTTGGGATTCAGTCCGAGGCTGGAGCCAAGATCGTGGCAAATCTTGGCAGTTAGCTACCGATTATACCCAAAAAGCGCTCGCCTTAGATGAGAGCGACACCGGCGCTCTCCGTCTTTGGTGCTCGATTGTTCAAGGTAATGGAGACAATGAAAAAGCTATCGAGATAGCAAGACGTGCTATTGAGATTAATCCAAATAATGCTTCATCCTATGAGGCCTTGGCAGGTGTCCTTTTTAATGCTGGCTATCTTGAAGAAGCAATCCCCCTGTATGAGAAAGCCGGTCGTCTCAATCCGTTTCCACCGGCACGTTATTACAGAAACGCAGGCTTGTTTTATTGGTTCGCCGGGCGATATGAGGACGCCATCGTTGCTTCTAAGAAAGCACTTCATATTGACCCTGAAGATGTTACAACTTTCAGAAATCTGGCCGCAATTTATATGACAATAGGGGAAGAGGAGAAGGCCCGTGCTGCAGCGGCAGAAGTTCTCAGGTTGAATCCGGACTTCTCCATCGAGCATCATTTCAAGAATATCAGATGGGAATATCAAGAAGGTCAGGAACGCTTCATTGATGCTTTGTGCAAAGCAGGGCTGAAATAATGTCAGTGTTTAAATTTGCATGTACCAGCATATGCAAAATTTGGTCGAACCTGTGATATCTCTTATGGTATCTGTACAAAAAAAGTATCATTAAACGCTTTGAGGGGCCGTATATGGAAACGAAACCTGATGGGAGGTAAAATGGAGGATTAGATATGAACCTCCAGTTTGCGGCGGTTAGCCAGAAATCTTTTGAGATTGAAGGTCTTGGATCTTCCGTCCAATAGCAATAAACAGATTGTACCCCTGATAATTGTGGTTTTTGATCAAATTCACAATAAATTCTGCCACTCGTTCATTTATACCAACAAATTCTATCCCGCAACGATACATTTCGCTAGATTCTTTTACGGAATAGATTAATTTGCCTTTTACTTCGACAAAATTTTTCTCCCAGTCAATCGCTGTTAATACGATTGGCCCTGATTCGACAAAGCAGGGTGTTTCAAGCAATATGCCACCTTTGCTGATGTCCAATGCTACGCCCAAGCCATGAGAGATCAACTTTCCGGTTTCATCAAATGAATGGTATGAAATCAGATTGCTGGTCTTGATCCTTGGGTGTTTTCTTCGTTCAATCGATTGCGGTGGGTAGACTTTGAAGGTTTTTCGACATTTTGAACACCTGACCTTAGATCCGGTATGTTTAACAAGACTGCTGTCTAACGAAAACGTGGACTGACATGATTCACAGAGTATTATCAATTGATACACCTCAAATATTTACCCTAAAATATCTATCGTGTATCGTAATAAGCTCCGCAATATGGGTACTATTGGGCAATGCAGGTTATTCCTCATGCTTTATATCCTTCTAATAAACCCTTAACATCTTCTTTCGTCCACTCACGACTTCCATAAAAGGTCTTCCATCTTTGTAAGCCCAGTGTGGCAGCAATTATGTTGCGGTCTACCCCTATGCTGTTCAGAATCCTAACCACATTTAGAATTTCCTTTTTGTGGGGATGAAACTGTTTGATGGTATCCCAAATCTTAAATGGCGCAACCGTTAGCACAACCGTATCTGATCTATATTCTGCATCTGGTCTTTGTTTCCTGTTCCTCTGACGATCCCTGTTTTGCATCTTCACAATTCATGCCTCCTGCTGATTTTAATCCTATTACTTGTATCGGCAAAGGCGTGCGTTGGCTTAAGGGAAAGGTTATTCAGAATAAGCTGCCCCCCCCGGAGCTACGCTCCGGCATGGCCGGCGCTGTCTGACTTGATAGCTTATACATTGGGCATCTTTGATGCCCCGGATAAAATGGGTTGCGCAGATTCAATCCTTCATTAACCCCACCACACACACTAAAAAAAGGGAGGGTTCAGACTGAACCATCCCCTAATGGATGTAGCTTCCAAAATGCCGCTGCTAATCTCTCTGCTGCTGCCAACCCAAAAGGCTGAACATAACAGCAGAAAAAATGCACGAACATCTCAGAAGTCGACAGACAAAATAATGCAACGTTTTAGAAATTCAAGGGGAGATGGCATTTTTTGTCAAATCGGACATCGACTAAATTTCAAACCATATTTCAGCATATTGAAAGTTTTGCCATTACTGCGATAGCATCTACATATCTAAAGTTTGGAATAATTTGTGATATTTCATGATATCACAGGTCTTCGGAGGCGTTGTTTTCTGCAGTTATCTCAATAAATCGCAGGTTCGGTGAGATTTAGTCTTCGGGTAAGGATTTTAAACTTTCTCGCTAAAGTGGCCAAACGCTGCATGTTGTGTTTGTACTCTATATTTTCTGAGATCACATAAATACAAAAAGTGCAATGGAATATTTGCGCTCAGACGACTACATTGATCATTTGATTGATTTTTAAGTTTTCAGCTTTTGGCAATTCGCAACATTTTAAATATTCGCCATAACCAAATGTTATTTTGTGGGTTTTTCTATCGAAAGAATTTAAGTTAGGAGTTAAATCAAGATATTTAATATGCATTCTTTTTGTTCCCCTGATAGAGCCAAAAATGTAAGCTGATGCGTGGTTATGGTTATTATCTTTTAAACTCTCACGGTTTATGGTTATATGGCCTATTTTGGCTTTCAGTCGATTGACTGCCATTTCGGCTGCTTCAATTGTTGTTCTTTTCATCAAGATGAGGTAATTTTCATCTTCTTTGGAAATTAAATCCTTCTCACTTCTAAAGTTGTCCTCAACAATTTCATCTATTTCCTTTTTACTGGTATTTTGGAAACAAATATTCAGCTTGACCGCTGCAAATGGAATTTGACAACTTTCAAAATTATTGTAAGCCTTTGTGGCTTGTGTCAAAATGCTGTTATTGGTAACTGAAATATCCATTGTCTGAGTTATTCTACGTATTTTTAATTAAACAGAGCAAATACAATGCCAATTTGTTATTCATAATAAAGAGGCGAAATTTATCTAAGCCTATGCAATAAACTATTGAATATTTAGAAGATGTAATATTACAAAGTAAATCAATAGATATTTATCGACTTTTTCAATTACGAAATATTCTTCATACTTTTAAGTAATAATTTTCATAAAGGTGAATAGTGATAAAATCGTGTTAGCGCTGTAACTGACTATGATTTTAGTTGATATTGTGCTTGATAATTTTTGGCACAATGTATGCAGTATGCTTTAATCAAATTCGGAGAGATGCTTCTGAAATATTATTTAGAAAAATAAGACATAACGGAATTTCATGTCACCCAACTTCAACACTTCTCAAAAAACCATGTGATAGCCAAAGGCTTCCAGAGGTTATAATTTAGAATAGGAGTTTTGAGGTGACATTAAATAGGCTTCTCGGATGATCGTGCATCTTTTCCGCTGTCCCGTTCACCTTCATTAGGATAGGCGGCTACAGTGAAAATAACGGCATATAGAGAAGCCTCAGACTTTGAGGCAGAGCCAGAATTGGCTCTGCCTTTTAATTTGGATATTATCAACTAACCGCAGATGAGCCTCAATTACCGATATCTGCATCGTATCTGCAATAAATCTTGACTCTCAAAATTGCGGATAATGTAAACGCATAAAAGATTTTGAAAGCCATAAAAATGTTGTGATATCAAATTATTAGATGAAGTTCTATCCTGCGTTTGAATTCTGCCAAATGGAGCAAAACCAGGGCTGATTTTTTAGGAATTAGCTGAAAAGTGGGGTTATAAACACCAAAAGAAGGGGCTGTATTAATCCAGGTCTGCTTTCATCCGGCTGATCAGGGCTGCAAGCATCTCCTCAATGTAAGGGCTCATATTTTTAAACTCGACCCCGATTCCACTTCGGTTCACTTGTACAATTTCGCCTTTAACCTTAAGGGGTTTGTCAATGCCGTCCATTGAAAACGATAGGCGGAGTTCTTCCCCAACAAATAAAGGCCGTTGGGTCTCGATAAACACTCCTTTTTGACTGATATTTTTTATTGTATTTGTATAAACACGATCATAGGTCGCATAGCTGACCGGGATTGAGCATGTTTTGCGTATAAAAGAGCGCCTTTCTTTTACCAGCAGCTCCTCAGCATATTGCAAAAGCAGCAATTGCTTGTCCTCAGATATATTTAAAATAATCTGAAATAATTTTGGAATAACGACGTTGTATTTTTTTAAAGTTTCTGCAGGAGATTTCATATAAACCTAAGAATTCCGAATAATAGATTATTTAAAATTCAGATATTTATTTTAGATTTATTAAAGTATTTATTTAGCTCAAGGGGCTCAGATGCGCCTTCTGAAATTTCTCTTCAAAAGAGCTTGAAAAAAATTCAAAAGACCCCCTCTTCCCGGAAATTATGTTACCCAAAAACACTTGATCCAAAAATTATATCGGATTGTTTGCCAAATAACTTTAATCTTATTTAGATACTTTCATGCAAGCATCCACCATCACCCCTGCGTAGTTTGCGCGCTGGCGGCACATTCATTTTTGCCCAGGTCCATTATCTCCTGCTCTTCGGCGTCAACTTCCAATAGACCGGCGTTGACTTTGCGGATCTCAGCGTATACTTCCGGCTGAGGTCGCATATTGTCCTTTATAAACCCGATGAACGCATCTTCATTTTGGATGTTGTAAATATCGGCGTTCCTATTTTTTATACTTCCGAGTGTATCTGAAAATATTTGAGACTGGTTCGCCTCGCTCCAATCCATGTAATGGCCGGGTAAAATAACCAGATCGTCTTCCAGGCCTGCAATTTTAGTCTTGAGGGTATGGTACAGCAGTTTAGACCATTCCTCAGCCTTGCCGCCGAGATCGGGACGTCCGATCGATAAAATAAAGACCGTATCGCCGGTAATCAGGTATTTATTATCAATCAGGTATGAAGTGCTCCCCGGCGTGTGCCCCGGCATGTGCAAGGCTTTAATTTCCGGGCCGCCCGCGGAAAAGGAGTAAACCTGCTCATCGACAATTTTCTGGTATTTAAAAGCCGCACCTTTAAAGTCGTTTTCATGTCCCAATATATGCGCACCGCTTTCGGCAGCGATTTGTTTGCTGCCGGAGATATAATCGGCCTGCAGATGGGTTTCGAAAGACTTAACGATCCTGGCACCATTATTCTCAGCAAAACTTTGATAAAAAGCTGCATTGCGGGACGGATCAAACAAAACCATCTCATTATTGGATATGAGTCCGTAACTGCAAGAGGCTTTTCCCGGACGGATGAACTGAAAAAGCTGATAGCCATCATCAGAAGCCACCAGCTTTGGCGCCAGCATATTTCCCCAGGTTTTGATTCCGCCCTCCAGGAAGCGAACATCTTTAAATCCATGATTCATCAGAATTTCCCCGACATATTTGGCGGAACCTTCTTTGGCACAAACAATCCGAACCTTTTTAGCCGCAGGCACCTTGGCCACACTCTCTTCCTCGTGTTCAACAAATTCCACGTAAGGAACATTGACCATGTCGGAAAGAAAGGGGCCTTCGACTTTAAAGCGTTCAAACTCCTCATCCACGCGAACATCCAATAGCAAAAATTCTTCCCCTTCACGGGTCACCCATTCAAAAAGATCTTCAGCTTTATAAGATGTGGGCTCCATATCTACCTCCTCTTTAATCGGTTGTGCGCCTTGTCCTTTTGCCCGTTAGCCCGTATGCCGGCTAAAAAAATCAGGCATTTTCCTTTTTTAACGGGCTCAAAGGGCTTAACAGAATAATGCGCTCAACCGGTCAACCTAAACGAGATGATTTGCTATTTTCCCTTAAACCGTGGTTTCCGCTTTTCTAAGAAAGCGGCTTGCCCCTCTTGCATGTCTTCGCTGAAAAGTGCTTCTTTGAAAAGCGATTGGGCTTCTTTTATCTGGGTTTCATCCAGTTGATTAGATCGAAGCAGCAAATTCATGATTTTTTTGGTGCCTTTTAGGGCAAGTGGCGCATTACCGGCAATTTCCTCTGCTAAATTATAGGTAAATTCTTCTAACTTTTCTCTGGGGACAAAATAGTCTACCAGTCCGAGTTCCTTTATTCGACTGCCTTTGTAGCTGCGACCGGTAAAAAACATCTCTTTGGCACTTTGCAATCCAATGCTCTGAATAAAACGCTGCAATCCAGCCCATTGATAAACCAGGCCCAATTTCGCCGGCGGCATCCCCATACGAATGTCCTCAGCACCAACACGCAGATCGCAGCAAATCGCCAATTCGCAACCCAGACCGAAAGCCAAACCGTTAAGCATGGCAATAATTGGAATTGGAAAGCTCACAAGAGTTTGCAACAAAGAATCAACCGGATCCAGCGTCTTCAGCCTTTCATTCATATTCCCTTTGGAAGATGTGGGTATAGAGCCGATATCAAATCCCGAGCAAAAGGCTTTATCCCCTGTCCCCCGCAGAATTAGGGTACGGACCGCATCATCTTGCGCCAACTCTTTTAAGGCGGATTCTAGCAATTCGATCAATTCTATTGAAAGGGAATTTTGCTTTTCAGGTCTATTCAGGGCGAGTGTGCAGACATTATTTTTTTTCTGTACCAGCAGAAGCTTTGTATTCAGAGATCACCTCCGACTCGTGCAAAATTCAGATAACAAAAGGTGCAATCAAGCCATGCATTTATAGTTGACCTTGGATAGATAATCAACTGAATTCTATCTCATTTTTAGATTATTGAAAAATTGAAGAAGAACTCATCTTAAAAATG
>JASFGM010000047.1:0-10082 GCA_050123755.1 Desulfobacterales bacterium | reverse complement strand
AAGGTGCTCTTAAGTTAAAAGTGCCTTGAACTAAAGTGCCTAAAGTTAAGGTGTCGCTGCGCTCCATCTTTTTATATTTAAATGACAGAATTCCTTAACTTTAGTCACTTTAGATCACTCGTAAATTTAGGCACTTTTAATTAGAGATCTAGTGTGCTGGAAACTGCTTGGGGCCAAACAGTTGTATTTTCTTTTGCTTAGGCGCAGGAGGGGCCGCAGCAGCGGCTTTCGATTCGGCGGGCTTTTTCGCCGGTTCGGGTGCCGAAACCTGAATCGATTTTTGGTGTAAGGGCTTGCGGGTTTTGAGCAATTCCGCCGGAATAAAAACTTCGTTACCGACCAGCAAAAAGTCAGGATCGATGTCGGGATTGGCCTTAGCTAAAGCCTTGAAGTTTCCAATATCTCCGGTGTACCACCCGGCAATTGCGGTCAATTTTTCGCCCGGTTGCCGCACCGTATGGGCAAAATAATTTTTCAGACTTTTAGCCGCTACCTTACGGGGCAAAGGTTCTTTAGTGTTCATCATTTCCTGAGGGATGTAGATATCGTTTCCCACCATAATTCGATTGGGATTTAGGTTCGGATTTGCCTGGGCCAGGGCTTTCCAGTTTTCAAAGTGGCCCGTGTACCACCTGGCAATCAGCGACAGGCTTTCACCCCGCCACCGCACCGTGTGCTTAAAATCATCGCGCTGATGTTGGGTAGTATAATCTTCCGCAGGAAGTTTTTTGTGCGGGTTTTGTTCCTGGCTTTTGGCAACCGTTTCTTCGTCATCTGAAGACGAAAATTTGGAACCTACAGCGTCCCATTTTTCTTTAAACCAGGATTTGGTAGCCTCGTATTTTTGGCTGCCCCCGGCTTCTTCATCTTTTTGATTTACGCTGGCACAGCCGAAGAGCATTAAAATCACGAAAGCCCCGATCATGCCGGTCCGTATTGCGTTCCTTACCAAATACCTCATGGGATTGACTCCTTTTATTGCTTTAATTGCTTTAAATAGGCTAAAGCTGACTCATTTGCAGGGTTGATCTCAACGGCTTGCTCCAGGCTTTTGATGCACTTGGCGCGTTCGCCAAGCTGGGCCTGGACCATTGCGAGATTAAACAGGGCTTCATCAAGAAAATCAGGCGCCAGTTCAATTACCCGGGAATACATTTCCTTTGCTTTGGAATAGTTTTCGGTCACCGCAAAGATGTATCCGAGGTTAAAAAAGGTGTCCGCACGCCCGGGATCGAGTTCGGCAACTTTTTGATAGGTTTCAATGGCTTGCGGATAATCGCTTTGGCGGACAAAAATGTATCCGAGTTGAGATAGCACCGATATACTAGCGGGATCCAGCTCCAGCGCTTTCAACAAATAGGCTTTGGCCGCCTCAGGATCTTTGGGCATCATATGGGTTGCCTGTCCCAACAGTGCCTCTAAATAAGCATCCGAAATCTTTTTTTCTGAAGATGGATCACCGGCCAAAATCTCTTCCAATAGCGCCAGCGCCACAGAAAACGCTTTGGTCTTAAGTGCGGCTTTGGCCGCCTCAATTTTTTCTTCGGTCGGATCCGGATGCGGCGACGGCAATTCAATCGAATAGGCCGAGACTGAACGGTCAGATGGTGTAAACGGTAATTTTGCCAAGCTAAGGTCAAACATAAAAGCGATGATGACCATAACGGTCACCAATCCGAACCGCCAGATGTTATGCTGAAATTGCCCTGAAATTTTTGGAGCATCAAGTGCAATCGTTCTATTGCCGGTAGCCTCGTCCGGGGATGAATCATTCGCCAAATCGATCGGCACGTCACTATAAATCTGAGTGTTTGCGAATAAGGCGTTTTCTTCAGCGGCGAATTCTTGCTTAAAAAGATCTTTAACACAATTGGCAAAATGTCTGGCATTCGGCCGGAAAGAAAGCTCATAAATGCATTCTTCCAAATCGGCAAGCATTTCCCCGCAGCTCTGATAGCGTTTATCAGGTTCCTTGGCCAGGGCATGCTGGACGACCTCATGCAGTCTGGCGGGTAGATCAGGCACCAGGCTTTCCAAAGGTTTATAGGCTGCATCACGCACCTGAGAATAAATCTGCATGGTTTCTCCCTGGAACATCCGCTGGCCTGCCAACAGCTCGTAGAGAATAATTCCGGTGGAAAAAATATCGGAACGGTGGTCGATTGTTTTGCCGTTGGCCTGCTCCGGAGACATGTAGGCCAGTTTACCCTTAATCAGCCCCTCGTGGGTGGTGCTGTTGTGGCTGGCGGCCTTGGCAATACCAAAATCAATAATTTTCACCTGTCCTTCATAGGTAATAAAAACATTTTGGGGGTTGATATCGCGGTGGATGATATTTAGCGGTTTGCCCTTTAAATCTTTAAGATTATGAGAGTAATCAAGCCCGGCACAAACGCGGGAAATTACGTAGAGGGTGTTTTCCAGATCAATGGGGCAGGCTTTTTCTTTGGCCTTATACGTCAGCTTGCGCAGATCCTTGCCAAAAAGGTATTCCATGGCGATAAAGTATTCGCCATTCATATTGCCAAAGTCATAAATCTGAACAATATTTTCGTGCTGCAGCAACGCTGCCAGTTTAGCCTCATCGGTAAAGGCCTTTAGCAGATTGCCCTCATCAGAGAGATGGGGCAGTATTTTTTTTATGGCAACCTGCTTTTCAAAGCCATATTCCCGCGTAACTTTGGCACGATACAATTCGGCCATACCGCCCACAGCGATTCTGTCCAGTAGCTGATACTTGCCAAATTGTTGGGGCTCAAAGTCTGCCATAGAAACAATTCAATCCCTTTGAAATCTGGTTGCTATATCGGCAATTGTGGGGGGATACTTGAATGGATTTTTGAGTAATGACGAGAATTTGGGTAGGCCGGGAGAAGATTCTATTTTTCAGTAAATTGGGCAAATTGCGCCACGTCAACCCAAATCGAGTCAACAACCACCCGGTTTGGAAAACTCAATTAGCGGCCCAGAACCTGAACCGGCTGTTGGATCAAAACGGCTTCCTGCTTGAGTTTCTCCTGGCGCACGCGGTTGAATGCGTCTTGCACGGCTAAAAAAGCATTCACGATCTCAGGATCGAAATGTTTGCCCTTTAATTCGATGATCATTTTCTTGGCTTTATCGTGGGAATAAGCTTCTTTGTAAAATCGTTTGGTTGTCAGCGCATCATAGACATCTGCCAGGGCAATGATGCGGGCAGATAAGGGGATCGCTTCTCCTTTTAGTCCCCGCGGATAACCGGATCCATCCCATTTCTCGTGATGGTTAAAAGCGATTTCCCTTCCCATCACCAGAAAGGATTTTCCCTCAATCCGCGATTCGATAGCCTTTATCGCATTGCCGCCCATTAACGTGTGGCGCTTAATGATATCAAACTCTTCTTTGGTGACTTCTCCGGGCTTTAGTAAGAGCGCATCCGGAGTACCGACTTTTCCGATATCATGTAAAATAGAGGACTGGTAAATATCGTCGATATATTGCTGATCGATCCGGCCGCTAAATTTGGGATTCAGGGCGAGTTCCTGTGTAATCATTCTGGCATACTCCCGGATTCTTTCCAGATGGGTACCCGTACCTTCATCCCTGTATTCGGCAAGCTTGGCAAGGCCCAGAATTGTTGCGGTGCGGGCCTCATGAACTTTCCGGTAGGATTCCAGCAAATCCATTTCCATTTTCTTTTTTTCGGTCCTGTCCCGCAGCACGCCTCGATATCCGATTGGCCGGCCGATTGAATCCTGCAGCAAAGCAACCGAAGCTTCAATATACAATGTCGCGCCACCGATATTGAATTCGCAGTCAAAGGCTTTAACCGGTTTGCCGGTGCGCCGGCAGTCCAAAAATGTTTCATAAACCCGTGCGGCATTTTCTTCGTCCATAAAATCCCAAAAGTTCATAAACCTTAGATCTATTTTGGGAACTCCTAAAATTTTGCCCAACGCGTCATTGCAGAAAACGAAATAACCCTCGATGTCGACTTCATAGTAGCCTTCTTCGATGCTTTCGAGAATGGTTCGGTATTTTTCCTCACTTGCTTTTAATGCTTCCACTGCTTTTTTGCGTTCATTAATCGTAAACTGTACATGCGAACCAAACATCAAAAACAGACAAAAAACGATTAAACGGGGCCAGACTTCGCTGATATTGGGTCCGAATATTTCCTGGTAAAAACTGATTTCTTCCGGAGAGAACACGTTTAGCAGAGACTCCAGTGCCCAGTATAAAGCCCCCAGAAAAATTCCGGTCAAAACCATATAATCGGCCATGTCGACCCGATTGCCAAAAAGCTTTTTGAATTTATTCATGCAGTCGCTTCCCGAAGAAAGTTGACGAAAGGGGTCCTCTTTGATAAAATTTTTATCATTAGATTAACGCTATCATTTTATGAACACTTTTTAAACTGAATAAATAAGGTAATATAATGAATTCAAGAATTAAGCAATATATACTGATTGTGGTCCTGGCGGCAGCGGGATATTTTATAATGGATAATCATTTCATATTCAACGGCACCGATTTCCATCTGCTCAAGAAAACGTCTCTCCATCTGCATTACACTTTTTACAGCATCAAGCAAAAAAAACCGGCGGTCATCATGAAAATCGACTACCTTCGCGAAGCCGGTATCGGCGATCTCCTCGTAGATTTGGGTATCATTGATGAAGAGGAAAAATCCCGTCTGGAAAGCAAATATGACTAAGAGTCGATTAACCGCCCTGATTGGCCAGTGCATTTAACTCGAGTGTAATGGGTCGATCTTCTTCACTCCTGCCGGTAAACCGGATGGGGCCGGGTCTTCTAAAGTGATCCTCGTCCGAACCCACCGCCAGCCATCTCTCCCGGTTGGCTTTGACGACCTGGAAGGCAACTGAATTGACATTGACGATACTTTTTTCCAATACAAGTGCCAGTTTGCCTTTGCGCTCTTCAAGATGCATCAACGGCGCAATCGGAATACCGATCGGCTCCCATTTTGAAAAATCTTTCTCCAGATTTCGGATCGCCGCCATCTGCCCTGTAGCGCCGTTGGCAATCAGGCTGAATACGCTTAGCCCTAAATTGTAGGTATAGATACAATCAAATCGGGTCGGATCATTGCCGCGGCCGTCATAACCGTAGAAATGAATCTGGGTTTTAAAGGACGGAACCGATTTTTTATAAATCTTTTCAACGGCAGCCGGAATCTGATCGTCCGGTTTTATCAGCCCTGCTTCCACAAGCGCCTGGTTGCAAGTTTTTATTGATATGATCGAGGTTTTTCTTAATAAAAATTCACCGTCGGCATAGTTTTCAAATAGCAGCGGGCCAAACGCTTCGGCATCCAGCCCGGCCTGTGTTAGGATTTTCCGAAAATAGGCTTGCTTAATTCCCAGGCGGTAAAGCCCTTCTTCTTTTAAAATGCTGAGATAATCTTTTACGAGGCCCATTAAAACCTTTTCGGTTTCAACCTGAGAAAAGGGAAAATTGCCATGGCTGTCCCTTTCCATTAGAAGACCCTCCTGGAAAAAGGCCGGAATATCGTTAAACAGATCATCATCGCGTGTATTCCAGAGCGTAAAGAAAGCATCCTCTCTCGAACGCTGGGCAAGCCGCCTTAAATACTCTAATTTATCTTCAAGCAGCGCAAAGGCCGAATGGAAATCCGTGTCGTGAGTCTGATTGTACTCGGCGATGATGGTGTTCAGCTTAATAATAAAAATCTGAATCTCGTTAATGAACTCCAGGACGCCTTCCGGGATGACGATCACGCCGTAGTTTTTCCCAACAGCGGCTCGACGGAGAATTCCATCGCAAATAACGCGTGATAGGTGCCGCAGGGTCATGCCGTACGCATGGTAATCGATGTTGCCTTTTTTGTGAGCCTTCTTAAGCCTGTTGCCGTCGATATAATCCGCCAGATCTTCTCCGATTAGGGTCAGATTGGCATGCGTTTGCAAAGCAACTTCAAGGGCCAGGTGACTGGCCACCCGCCCCATGACTTTGCAAATGTGCCAATATTTAACATCTGAGCTGCTATCCGTGCAAAGATTGCTGATTGAATTGGCAAATCCCCGGGCGGCGGTATGGAATCCAAAAGACATGGCACACAGGACATTGCCGGAATCGTCTCTGACCTGGATATCGCCGTCAATCGTCTTGGGGACACCGATCACCTGAACGCCGTCGTCAAACATTTCCTGGGCTAAAAATGCGGCATTGGTGTTGGAATCATCACCGCCCACAATAACCAAAGCATCCAATTTAAGTTTTTTGCAGGTCTCCCTGGATAGTTCCATCTTTTCTGGGGTGTCGATTTTGGTCCGGCCGGTTTTGATCATGGTAAAACCGCCCAGATTGCGATAAGCATCAACCAAATCGTCATCGAGATCGAGCGCTTCACTTTCGATGATTCCATCCGGTCCGATTAGAAATCCATAAACCTTGGATTTGCTGTTGGCTTTTTTTACCGCATCATAAAGACCGGCGATAACGTTATGCCCGCCGGGTGCGGGTCCGCCTGAAAAGACGATCCCGATGTTGCGGCGCTTACAATATTCCTTGGCAAAAGCTTCAGCGGCCGTTTTAAGGCCGACGATCTTTTGAACCTTATTACCGATAATATGGGGCAGCTGTTTTTCAGCTTCCTTATGCATCGTGAACTTAAACTGATCTGTTTCTTTAAGAAGCGTATATTTTTTGGAAAAGGCCGTGCACGCGGGGGGCGAATAAGCCCTTCTTTCGATCAACTCACCACTAATATCGTCGGTGATTTTGAGCACCTTGGGATGTTTTAAAATATCGGCCGGTTTAAGCGCGTTTTTTCGTGACATGGTTGCCTCCGCTAAGACAGGTTTCAAAGATTAAAAAGAATCGGTAGCCCGGTATTGATTTCTTACCTAACCTGCTACCGGGGTGTCAATATGATTCGATATAGCGCACGTTTCTAAAACAAACACCCTGTATAATTTTACAATCATATCTCTCATTATCAGATTTGTTTCGGCCTGCGACGAGCCCATCGGCGGTGAGCTCAGGGTCGAACGGCTCAGCCGAGTCGATTTCGATATTCGAATTTCGAAATTGATAATATCAAATCCCCCCACATCTTGTATCCAAACCACTAAAATCATACCGTAACTTGTGTTTTTTCTTTACAAGCGGCCTACATCCTGCTATGATTTGCCAGTGAAATTCATGACAATTTTCCTTTCATCTTGTAAGCCAAAATTTGCCTAAAAAAATCTCGGCAGGCATATTGAGGGCTTTTTTTTGAAATAGACATTTGTCTTCTATTATTTAAAAAAACTCCGATGAAGATCGGCAATTATTGTCATACGATCTGGGGAGATCTGGGTATATGAAATTAAAAAAGCTTGAAGTAACCGGATTCAAATCCTTTCATGATAAATCCAACATTGTATTTCCGCAGGGCATCTCTGCGGTTGTGGGGCCCAATGGTTGCGGCAAAAGCAATGTCATTGACGCGTTAAGATGGGTCATGGGAGAACAAAGTGTCAAACAACTGCGCGGCAAATCAATGGAAGATGTGATTTTCTCGGGTGCCAATGGAAAACCGCCGTTGAACATGGCTGAAGTCTCTTTAACCCTGTCAAACGAAAATGGAGACAGCCCCGAAGAGCTCAAAGAGTTTACCGAAATCAACCTCACCCGCCGCCTCTACCGCTCCGGAGAAAGCGCCTATTTTTTGAACAAACGACCCTGCCGGCTGAAGGACATTCACAATGTTTTCTGGGGCAGCGGACTCGGTTCAAAGTCTTATGCCGTCATCCAGCAGGGAAAAATTGGCGCCATTACCGATGCAAACCCGGACGAGCTGCGCTTTTTTGTCGAGGAAGCTGCCGGCGTTACCCGCTATAAAAACCGCAAAATCGAGGCGTTGCGCAAAATCGAATTAACCAAAAACAATCTATTACGCGTAACAGACATTATTTCGGAAATTAAACGGCAAATGTCCAGCCTGAAACGCCAGGCCCGCAAAGCAGAAATCTACAACAAATACCAGAGACAGATTAAAGCCTTCGAGATATGCCTGGGCTTGCATTATTACGAAGATTATGCCGGCCGGATTCAAGAAACCGATGCCCTGCTAAGCGAATTGCAGGATTTGGATATCAGTCACACGACCGAGATAAAGAAGCTGGATGCCTCAGTTGAAGAGATCAAACTCAAGCGCTGGCAGAAAAATCAGGAGATCTCCGAACAAAAATCAAATCAATTCGAAACCCAGCGCAACATCGACCGCACGGAGAATGACCTGGTCCATTTGCGCGAGGAGATCGAAAGGCTTTCCCAGGAATCGCTGGAGCTTAAAACCGTCCGGGTTGATCTGGAAGAAAAAAACCATGAGATGCTTTCCGAAATCGATCAGGTTGAAAAAGAAACGTCTCAGCTGGATAAGGAAATCGTCACGCTAAAGACTCAGCTCAACCAGGAAAGAGGGGCTGCGGAGGCGATTACCGAAAAATTAGCGGCTCTCAATCAGGACCTGGAATCCGGTAAAGCGCGATTAATGGATCTGGTGGCCCGGGAGGCTCAATATAAAAACATCTATCAAACCACAATTAACAACAAAGAAAGTCTTCAAAAACGCTTGGTCAAAGCCGATGAAGACCAGATTCAGGCCAAAAAGCAGGTTGCCGGCAACCGCCGGGTGGAAGATAAAGCGCGTGATCAGGTCGACCGCATTAAGCGCGATATAAATGATCTGGCGCAGCAAATCTCCGCGGCCGGCAGCCGATTGGAGCAAAAAAGCAAAGCCCTGGGCAAGCAGGTTAAAATGGCCCAGACGCTGGAATTGGAGTGCAACACGGCCAAATCAAAATTTATTACCTTAAAAAAAATGGAGGACAATTTCGAGTGGTACCGCGACGGCGTCAAAGCCATCATGAAGCCCGCAAGCACCGGTGAGCCTTCAATCGGCCAGGAGCTATCCGCTAAGATTTTAGGGCTCATGGCGGATGTTATCGAGGCCAAGCCGACCTATGAAACCGCCGTGGAGGCGGTTCTGGGCGATGCACTCCAATACATTATTGTTAAAGACCAGCAAACGGGTCTTAAAGCCATCGAGTATTTACAGTCTCGCAATGCCGGCCGAAGTGGATTTATACCGGTTACAGCGGTTAAACAGGTCGAAAATAAACCGGCCGACAAGACCGCCTCCGGACAACTGCTTTTAAATCAGATTACCGTCAAATCCGGTTATGAGCCCATTATCAAGACCCTTTTAGGCCATGTTGTTTTCAGCGAGAATTTGTCTGAAGCCATTGAGATGTTTAACCGCAATGGCGCATCGACTACCATTGTCACTAAAAACGGTGATGTCATATCACCCCAGGGTATCTTGGTCGGCGGCAGCAAGGATAAACTGAATGGCATTCTGGTCAAAAAGCAGGAACTCAAAGATCTTGGTCGCCAGCGAAATGCGCTGGAGCAGAAACTGGAAAAGGCCCGTGTGGACCAAGCCGCACTGGAATCAGAGACCCGCGATCTTGAAGTTCAGCTGCAAAAACTCAATGAAAAAAAAGCCAATGCCGCCAGAAATGAAATTGAGGCTGAAAAAGAGCTGGTCAAGGCCAGCGAAGGGCTTAAAAATGCCACCCGCCATCTTGAAATCGTAACCCTGGAAAAAGAACAGCTCCAGGGGGAAGCCAGCGATATCGACGAAGAAATGACAAAGTATAATACCGCCCTGGCGGATCTTTCGGCTGAAGTCAGTGCCGCTCAAAATAAAGTTTCAAATCTGTCTGCAACCATCAGCACGGTTACAACGGAACTGGACGGATACAATAGCAAATTCGTTGATCTTCAATTACAGTTAACCGCGCTGAATGCGAAATTGGAAAATGCAGACAGCAGTTTGAGGCGACTCAAGGAATTTCACAACGACAGCTTAAACAGACTTGAACAAATCGGCCGCGAAATTCTCGCCAAACAGCAAAAGCAAGAAATTTCCAAACGGAAAGTGGCCGAATACGAGCAAACGCTTTCCGAAATGTATCACGGCATGGAGACACTTGATCAATCACTCAAAATCAATGAAGATCACTACCAGGCCATTGATGCGGAACTCAAAAACAGCGACAGCA